>JADHVV010000221.1 GCA_016783825.1 Candidatus Zhuqueibacterota bacterium
CTCAATAAATCGGCTTTACTTTCATGTGAACTCGATGATTTATTGAAATAAACAATGAGTATGAAAATAAAAGATCTGCCAAAAATTGATAGGCCAAGAGAGAAACTTGAAAAGACGATAGAACAATTTGAAAATCGAATAGAACAGGTGACGGTTCTCTGTTCCTTTTTACTATCTTTAAAGCCTTATTTATAACGGTTTCAGATCCCTTTCAGGAATGCCCTAAAAACGCACGGAGAGTGCCTTTAAACGCACTTCAAATTTCGAAAAATCGGCAATTACGATCCCCATTTTTAGCTTCTTTTTGCCTCCCCGATTTCCTAAAATCCTTATAAATAGCCACTTTCAGATTTTGAGATGAGGGAATTTTAGTTAAAAAAGTACCATTTTTGAGGGGTAAAGTATCAGTTAAGGCAAAATTTGTGCGTACAGGCAATCCTCGCATTATTCTCTTGAAACCCTTATTATATAAGGCTTTCAAGAAGGTATTTTCCCACAGGTTTTACACATTTTCCCCATTTATAACTAAACATTATTAGTTTTAATCCCTTGGTCATTGCGGGAATCCAGTCTTTTCCCTTCCATTGAGTGACTAATAACTTTTCCTTTGAAAAAGAAGGATTTTGTAAGGCTCTTGTTGTAGTATAAAAAGGAAGATTATGTTATATAGTATGTTGCAGATATTTTATAGCAAGTTATGACTTTTTGGTTATAGCGATTGGGGAACTATGCAAGAAATTTTTAAAATGAATCTAAAAATTGTTTTAGTAATTTATATTGTCCTTGATTTGGTCTGCATAGCTATAGGGATGGGAGTACCTATCTTAGGGCAAAGCGCCGATCGCTTTGTAGAGTTAGCTAATAAGGAGGTGAAAAATATGTATGTTGTCTGTGTAACTGTGTTTGTTAAACCAGAAAAAATTAAAGACTTTAAAGAAGAAACCTTTGAAAATGCTCGGAACACTCGTAAAGAACCAGGCAATATCCACTTCAATGTCTTGCAGGCGGAAAATGATCCTTCGCAATTCTTCTTGTATGAGGTTTATAAGTCTCCAGAAGAATTTCAGAACCATCAAAATACTGAACATTATCTGAAATGGAAAGGGACTGTAGCAGATTGGATGGCTCAACCCCGTCAAGGCGTAAAGCATTACAGTCTCTTTCCGGCCGACTCAGATTGGTATTAAAAATAAGAGGCAAGACAGTAAGACGTCAGACTGTGTGGAAAGTATAACATTTAGCTTAATATGGGCATATAGAGTTAGTTCTTGTAATATGACAAAATAGATAGCAGAATATATGGGTATGAGTATAGTGCAGATAACAGGAAAATTTAAATAATTTAAGCGAGAAGAAAAAAAAGTGATATTTCAAGACTTGACCCCTTTACTTACCTTTACTGTTTATAAGGATTTCACCGGGTTTTTAGGTATAGTGACTTTTTTCGAGTGTTATCTAAAATAGTCTTGACTTTTTTCGAATTAATTAGTATTATAGTTGTTATGAAAGAGAGAATCCTTTATCAGAAAATATGGCAAAAGCTATCATCTTATAAAAATATGGTATTTTTGTCCGGTCCCAGGCAAAGCGGAAAAACGACCCTGGCAAAGATAATTGCCAGAGATTTTAGCAGTCAAGTTTACTTTAACTGGGATGATATTCCCAGCAAGAGAACATTGATTCAAGATCCTTACTTCTTTGAGAAAGTCGACCGGATGGATGAATCAATCCCATTGGTTATTTTTGATGAAATTCATAAATACAGCAATTGGAAGAATTATCTCAAAGGAGTTTATGACAGATTTGCTAAGGAATACAAGATTCTTGTTACCGGTAGTGGTAGATTAGATTTGTATCAACAAGGTGGAGATTCCCTGGCCGGCAGATATATGCAGTTTCATCTGTTGCCTTTTACCTATTCAGAATTGACGAACCGGCAATCCTCGTTAGCTGATTTCATGGAACATCCTTTCCGTTTTCAAGAGGATGGCCAGACGGACTATGGCCTATGGGATGAGCTCTCTGAACTTAGCGGATTTCCAGAACCCTTTTTAAAAGGGAAAAAGGATTTTTATCGGTTGTGGTCAAATAATTATCAGCACCAGTTAATCCGGGAGGACATTCGAGATTTAACACAAATCAAGAAGTTTGATTCCCTGGAAATTTTGTATTCTCTCTTACCGCTAAAAGTAGGCAATCCTCTTTCTTTAAGTTCATTAAACACGGATGTCCAGGTATCCGTGGACAGTGTCAAAACCTGGCTTGAAGTATTTGAAATCCATTATTTAATTTTTCGAATATCACCATGGACAGAAAAAATTTCCCGGGCAATTAAAAAGGAAAAGAAGGTTTATCTTTTTGACTATGCACAAATAAATGATAGAGGTATTCGTTTTGAGAATATGATTGGCTTAGAGCTATACCGGGCAATTTTAAATTGGAACGATTTGGGATTGGGAGATTTTTCCCTGCATTATATTCGCAATAAAGAAAAAGAAGAAGTTGATTTTCTTATTTGTAAAGATCATCATCCTAAACTGTTGATTGAATGTAAGCTATCAGATGAAAATGTCTCGAACAGCTTGCTTAAATTCCAGAATAATCTCAATGTACCGGCCATTCAGTTGGTAAATAAACAACATGTAGGAAGAATAGTTACCAATCAAAAAAACAAGATTTTAATCGTATCTGCTCCCAGGTGGTTATCCTTTTTGCCGTAATGTTATGGAATGGTTCTTTATTAATCAATAAATTAAATCAAGCTAATATTTATTAAAAAATGTGCATGATGGTTTCAGGGCAGCTGAGCCGGGTAGATTCTGTGATGAAGAAGTTATCGCCGCTGACAATGAACATAATCTGGCCATGGTCTTTACCGGAACAAGATGTTTTAAACATTGATTTGTAACTAATTAATTAATCGATTGAATTCACTAGCAGGGGCAGACCTTGTGTCTGCCTAACTTATATGTCATTTCCACCTCTTTTCTGTCATTCCCGCCTGTCTGCGTGCGAACCCGCACAGGCAGGCGAAAGCGGGAACCCATCCCTCTGTCATTGCGAGCTTGCTGAAGGCAAGCGTGGCAATCTCATTGCTTGTTTCTGTCATTCCCACGAAAGTGGGAATCTATCTTTTCTTTTAAAAAGAAGGGTTTTTTAAAACCTTTATCGTATTAGTATTAAGATGTAGAAAAATTGAAAAAGGCTAATTCTTTTAACAGCTGGTGGCGGTTCAATAAGATAAATATATATATTCTTGAAGTGTGACAAAGAACCGTCAGATTGTGTGAAAAGTCACCTTTTGTGTAAAGTATACTGTTAATGTGGAGGATAAAATAATGTTTTACCCTTTTTCTACATGCCTAATCCCAATAATAAAATAAATACTTAGTATAAGTGGAGGCAAATAATTTTCAGAATTAGTTTTCACACACTCTGCCGTCCCCTGACACGCTTACAGGAAGAATCTTTCAGGTAAAAAGACAGAGTAAGAGAGCATTATAGATATTTTCTTATTCTGTCTTTTTTGAATAAAAATATTTATGTCAAATTTGAAGACACGATCCCATTAATTCCCAGAATTTATTATCTTGGTCAGAAGCGGATTTTCCTTGTTTCTTAAATTATAAATTTTGCTTTTTCCCATTACATTTGTTAGTATAATAATGATAAAATTATATATCAACGATGTAATGTTATCAAATTATGGAAAGTAATCAAAACAATAAGTTAGAAAAAAAGATTAGGTCTTTAAGTACAAAACTTGAACTTTCGCAAGATGAATTCACGAAAAAAGTCGATATTGCCTACATAATACTGACTAAAATTAAAATGGGAGTAATAAAAAACCTTTCCGTATTCGTAATGGCTAAAATTTCGAAAGCGTTTGAGGTTGATGTTGATGATTTTATAAAGTAAAACTATGAGCAAATCATTTACTATTCACGATTTACCCAAAGAAGAGCGTCCGCGCGAGCGATTAGTCAAGTTCGGTGAACAAGCGCTCTCGGTCCAAGAATTATTACAGCTTATTTTGGGACGCGGTATCGCCGGAGAATCGGTGGTAGTTACGGCTCAAAAACTACTATCGCAATTTGGCAGTCTTCAGAAATTATCCGAGGCCAGCATTGAGGAGCTGTCTTCAATCAAAGGAATCGGATTAGCAAAAGCGGCACAAATAAAAGCTGTCTTTGAAATTGGCCGCCGGCTTTCCACCCAAATCTTGCCTTACAAAAGTAAAGAACTTACCGATCCCGAGAAAGTATATCGGCTGATAAAGAGCAAACTCAAAGATTATCACAAAGAACATTTCTACATTATTGTTCTTAACAGTAGAAATTGGTCAGTTGCAGAAGTTTCAGTTGGCAGTCTCAATGCCAGCATTGTTCATCCGCGCGAAGTATTCGCGGAAGCAATCAAAAACAAGGCGGCATCAGTTATTTTTGTTCACAATCATCCATCGGGCGACCCCGAACCTTCAGAAGGCGATTTGGTAGTAACAAAGAGATTAGTTGAAGCCGGTAAAATTTTGGAGATAGAGGTGGTTGACCATATTATTATCACCAACACTAACTTTTTAAGCTTTAAGGAACGTAAATTGTTATGAAACCTAAAATAAACAAACACGACATTGAATTTTTAATTGATTGCCTCAAGAACGGAAAAGAAATTCCGGAAGTTTATAAATATGCTCTTTTTCCGACAAAGCAAAAAGAATATGAGCTTGTTTATGCCGGAAAAATGCGAAAGGAAGATGTGCTGGCGGATACCGAAGAAGCCAAGCCAGTGCCGCTACAAATTGAAAAAATTTTTAACGGCAAAAAATATCCTCTCTATTCAAAAGATTGGCATAATCTTATAGTTTTTGGAGACAATCTGCAAATCCTCAAAACTTTTAACGAAAATAAAGACCCTCTCGTCAAGAATAAAATCAAGGGCAAAGTAAAACTAATTTATATTGATCCGCCTTTCGGTACCGGCGACGAATACGACGGTAACAAAGGACAAAGCGCTTATAGTGCAAAAAAGAAAGGTGCGGAATTCGTCGAGTTTCTAAGGCGTCGGCTCATTTTATTAAATGATATATTAAGCGAAGACGGTAATATTTTTATTAGACAAGGACTTAATTTCGGGCATTATATAAAAGTAATATCAGATGAAATTTTTGGTAAAGAAAATTTCGCAGGAGAAATAATTTTAAAAAGAACAAATGCCCAAGGAGCCGTGTTAAAAAAATTTAATCCAGCAACAGAATCCCTATATCATTATAAAAAAAATAAAGAGTCATTATTCAAACCGCTTTTACGTCCACGACAAAAAAAATCAATTTGGTTTCCACTGAATTCTCCAAAGGAAAATACTAAAAAGAATTTTATATTTATTGATGGGGAGAAATATATCGCTCCCAAAGGTCAGCATTGGATGTTTTCACAAGAAAAAACAGATTATTATTTTAGTTTAGGTAGAATAAAAGTTATTAATGGGAAACCAATATATTTACAATCTCCTGAAGAGCCTGTTGATAATAATTGGACTGATATTCGGGGTTATTCTAGTACAACAGGATATCCAACAGAAAATTCCGAAGTTGTTTTAGAAAGGGTCATGCGATCCTGTTCTAATGAAGGAGATTTAGTCATGGATGTTTTTGCCGGAAGTGGAACCACCGTTGCGGTTGCCGAAAAATTAGGTAGGCGTTGGGTTGCTTGTGATATTGGCAAGTTAGCCATCTACACAATTCAAAAACGATTGCTCGATATTAGCCAAAGTAAAGGTTTAAATGATAAAAAGAAAAAATACAGCAAGCCAGCAAAATCTTTCGCTGTCGTTACTTCCGGACTTTATGATCTTGGAAAAGTTTTTACTTTGCAAAAAGATGAATATGTTCGCTTTGTGAAAGATTTGTTTGAGATTGAAGAAACGAAAACGACAAAAATCGGCGGTGTTGAAATTAACGGAAAGAAGCGGGAATTTTACGCAAAAATCTTTCCGTATTGGGAATTGAAAAATGCCAGCGTTGATGAAAAGTATTTGCAGGAATTGCACAAAAACATAGGCAAGAAAATTGATGGCAGATTTTACATAATTGCTCCCGCGAACAATGTAAATTTTATCAGCGACTATCATCAAATCGGCAATGTTCGCTACTATTTCCTCAAAGTGCCGTATCAGATAATCAAGGAACTGCACAAAGTGCAGTTTAAGAAATTCCGCCAGCCGCAAAGCAAAAGCCAAATCAATGACTTGGACGAAGCAATCGGCTTTCATTTTATCCGCCAGCCGGAAGTAAAGTCAGAAATCGTAAAATTGAAAGACAAAGTCGTTTTGAAAATCAAAAAGTTTGAATCCGCCTATTCGCAGGACGAAACCGGTGGAAAGCTTAAAAACTTTGAAAGTTTGGCGATGTTACTTGTGGACCTAAACTATGACAGCGAAAAATTTATGATGACAAATTACTTTTTCGCACAGGATTTGCTTGATAGCAAGAAAAACGAAAAAGAAGAAGGCGAAGAAGAAATCAAAAAGAAATTAATAAAACAGAAAGAGATTATCAAAGAATTTCCGGAAAAAGATTGCGGTAAGCAAATTATGGCGATCTATGTTGATATTTACGGCAATGAATTTCGGGAAGAATTTAAGGTCAAACAACTATGACAGAAGGAGTTAAAATATACAAAACACAAGATTTAGTTTTGCAGGTAAAGCAAAACTACAATCCCGCCAAGCTCAATTTGAAAAAGTGGGTTGATTTTATTGATGTGCTTTGCGGCGACCGAGAATATCAAAAAGAAGCGATTAGGGACGCAATTATTTTTTTTGCATCCGGCGAGTATAGCTCAATTGAAAGTTTGGTTGAGGAAAATTTTAGGAAAAACGACGAATTGCAGAAAAGATACAAAAATGCCCGCGATTATCAAAAAAATTTGCCCTTACCGCGTAAATTGTCGGCGGTGATTGATTTAGCGACCGGAACAGGCAAAAGTTATGTGATTTACGGCAT
>JADHVV010000222.1 GCA_016783825.1 Candidatus Zhuqueibacterota bacterium
TTCTGTTTATAAGCTTTATATCTTCTTAATGCTTCACGTTCCCATTCTGATTCAACATCAGGATCGGGTTTTTCTAAACTTGCCATTAAACCTTCTATTAAATGGGCTTTCTCAACGGGACGCAATTTTAAAGCATCTTTTAATAGTGTCTCATGAGAAATCATTGATTAACCTCCATAGTTCTTATAATCTTAATTTTTGTATCAAAAGAAAATTGTTGGTTTTGGTAAAAAGGAAACAAAAAATTGTCATTCCAACAAAATTAATTTTTTAACCTCTCTAAACCGGTTCTTCACATCCATTAAATAAAAATAAATTCCGGAAGAAACAGGCTCGTTTTTATCGTTTGTTCCATCCCAGAGAACATGATAATTCCCCGGTTGCTTTTGTTCATTTACGAGGCTCTTAATTATTTGACCCATCGTGTTGTAAATTTGAATCTGCACAAAAGAATTATTAATTGATCCGGGAATTTTATAATTGATTACGGTTGTCCCATTAAAAGGATTTGGATAATTTTGGGCTAATTTAAAATCTTCCGGAAAAGTTTTTGGCTCTGTTTCTTTCACTGAAGAAATACCATAACAACTTACTTTGATATCATCAATATAAATTCCTTCATGGGCTGCCGGATATTTACTCCAAAAAGGATCACTCACAAATTTAAATTTGAGCCTGGCATTGTTTGTTGTCGGACACGCATTTAAATTATACTTATATTCCAGCCAATCGTTTCCCATTAAAACAGGAGCTAACGCGCCGCCGGTACCAATAAAATCCAGTTCCTGCCAAACAAAGCCATCATAAAATTCAACGTGCACGCCATCTCCTTCATAACCCGACTTTGAGTAAATGGCAACATCATACCAAAGCCAGAAAGTAAGTTCAGCATCGTCTCCCAAATTAAAAAATGGACTTAACAAAATTGATGTGTTATCATCTGCGTAGGAGGTATCCGACTCATTTCCACAATACCAACTGAAATCTTCCGAATGATACCTGATGTTTGACAAATGCCAGGTATTATTTTGTTTATCTGTTAATTCCCACAATTCAGCGCCGGATTCCAGGTCATCGAAATAGCCAAGTTGTCCGATGGCTAAATTACCGGAAGTCTTGAATGAATCAATGATGCTGCAAGCGCCTTCTAAAGTGAATGCTGGAAAATAAGGTTCAGGACACGACTCTGAAACAGAAACTGAAAAAGAATCGACTCCAATGTTTTGAGTTGTCAGGTCACCAAAATACAGCGTTTTTTGAGGCAACGTCAGGTATTCATTATTAGTAAAAATGGATGCCTGAACATTTTCTGCTTTGGCTAAACCCGAATTTTTCAGATAAACAAATATGTGAGCCAGATCTCCGGCCCGGATAAGCTGTGTTCCATTTTCAGCTACAACTTTCAAATCGTATAATTCAATGACAGGTGTGCCGATGGAAACCGGAAGTGATTCCTGGCGACTACCATGAAATGCATTTATGGTTAATTGGGGAAAAAAGACATCGCCATTTGAGCATGTTGAATCTGCTTTTATTTGAAATGTTTTGTCTATTGCCACGCTATCCAGTCCATTGATATATTCAATGGCAACACTCCCGGTAAGGATTTCTAATGCGGACGTATCTGATTTTAGTGAAAGCAACAGGGTTTCTGCAGTTGCTTTTCCGTAATTCTTTAATGTGAAGGATAAATAAGCTGTTTCGCCGGGATTCAAAACACCGTCAGCATTTCCCAAATCATCATTCAAGAAAATTTCGCTACAGGCAAGAAAAGGTTCATCTGTCCGTACCGAGATGGAATCTTCATAAGGCAGATAATTTGCGGCAGTAACAGTTATTTGAACATCTTCGGAAGCATTATCGGTCGTATAAAATAAATTTACGTGCCCCTCACTGTTTGTTATTCCTGTCTTATAAATCGTTTCCCCTTGGTTCAAACATACGCGTGTATTTTCTACAGGGAAATTATTTTGAGTCACCGTAACCGTCACAATACCATTTCCGATATTTATTGCTGGCGGATGTTCTACCGAAAGCTGCTTGGGAATGTCTGTCCACATTGGCATTTCAGGATCACCGAGTAAATTTAACTGGTACATACACCAGCGATAAACATTTTCCTGTTGAGAGAACGGCGCGTAAAATGCTTTTGCCAGCGCCATTGCTTTTCCGATGGAATTACATTTTTCTTCAAACAAAAAATGGAAAAATTTATCGTCAAATCGATCGGAATAACCATACCCCGGGTTGCCAGGCGAGCCCCAGCCATATCTTGAATTCCCGATAAAAGCAACACCACCGCCACCAGGCGCAGCAATATAAGCCTCTGCTACACAATTGTAGTCAATTGCGCCAGCCCAGCAACCGATGGAAAAGATCGTACCGGTACGGTTACCATTCGCCAATGAATTCATATCAGATACTCCGAGTGAACCGTTGCCAATGCTCATGGAAGACCACCAGGCATGACCCGCATGGTTTATAATATTTTGCCCTTCGTTAATTTTTTGAATAACATAGTTTTTATTTAGATTGCCGCTAGACTCGTACAATTTACTTATGTTAAAAAATCCAGGCGGTAGATTATCCGCTTCAATTTTATTTTTACCAATGCCCGTATCTGTATAAGGAGTATTCCATAAAATTTGACAAATAAAAAGTAAGTTCTTTTGAAAATCCAATGGCGGATTTTTTTCGTAAACGAGTATTTTGTTAACCCAGCTGTTGACTTCCTCGGGACTATCTAGTGAAGCCCTGCCCACGTAAACTTCCGGGAATAAATCCACTTTGTCAGAAATTTCCCCAAACCTGTCGTTGCCATTCGCATCCCAGTCACCATCCAAATCTGAAAAATAGAGATCGCATGGGATGTGATTTTCATTGGCCCTGTTGCTGAACTGGCAATCCATTGCAAAAGCGGTTCGATGGGGTACGATATTGATATCACCACCCAAAAGCACCCATTTCGTGTCCCAATTTTGATAAGCATATAAAATGAAAGAGCGGACTCTTTCCGCCTCATCCCTTCCTGGAAAATTTTGCGAAACGATCCAGTTGATGTCAACAATTTTTGCCCGCAGGCCTTTTTGGGTTTTCCAATCAGCAAGTGGTTGGAAATTGGGCTTCATTGTTTTACTCGTGATGATGATGTATGGGTAGGATTCACCATTTATTATGCTGAATTTTTTCCCTACCAGGTCAACATTCTCCGTGAGCTTTAAATAACCATCATCCGGTTGAGAAGTAGAATGTTTTGAAATGGGTTCCCGGTTTTCAAGCATTACCCGAAATTGAATTTCTGAATAAAACCGCACTTTTTTTTGAGCCGGCAAATACTGCATCGGATAAATTGCAATACCGGCGATTTGTTTGCCTTGAATTTTGCCAGCGTTTAATAGTGAAACGACCTGCTGAGGATAGGGATCGTTCGATTGATAAATTTCTGAATCGGGCGTCTGTAGTTTTAATTCACGTTTTTCATTTGACAAAGCTTGAGGCGCTTGGCAGGGGAGAAGGAGTAAATTCTGTTTTAGGATTTCATAATTTACACTGATGATTTCAACGGCAGTAACTTTTTCCCCATCCGGAATATTTAGGTGTATTAGCTTAACAGGGAGCTGGGGTTCTCCTTTAATATGGGAAAGTTCAAGCTCTCTCATTCTAATGATGTCGTATTGCTGGATTTTAGAAAACTGCAAATCAGATTTTTCAAAGCGGATGATTTTTTCGATTGTCCCTGCTGTAATCGTATCAGAAATCGAAAAAACTATAAGAAAGGAAATCAATAAAATAAATTTGTTTTTCATTTTGATAGTTCCTATATGTTGAATAACGAAATGTTTCTTTGAAAATGGTTTTAGTATGAAATATATAGAATTTATGTAACTGTTCAGCAAGCCATGTGAAATATTAAAAACACAGAATTTAAAATTGTAGCAGAATAATTTATAGCAGAATAATAAAAAGAGAAAGCATCATTCTGCTATAAATTATTCTGCTATTTTTTTCGATATGCTATATTGCTAAAATTGTTATTAGCTGAATAGTTACGAATTTATTTAACTATTTGGCGAAGCTCCGCACCACGGGCACTTTACCACAGGCACTTCCTTTGGTCGCCTCAAACCGACAAGAGAGGGAGACAAGGAGATGGGGCGAGAAGGAGAAGAAGCCATTTGTTTTTAGGATATTTTTCTGCTTTCACGCTCTCCCCATCTCCCTTACACCCACTCTCCCACTCATTTATGAAAATATCGAATTGTCAAGAAAAAAATTTGCTCTGTTTGTAAAGGTTTTCGCTATTCAAATATACTAGCGAAGCTCCACCTTGAACCAACATGGATAATACCTCCCACGGAATAAAAAGTTTCTGTTTTATTTCTGTGGGAGTTCTAATTCTGTGGGAGAAAATTTGCTCTGTTTGCTAATATTTTAACTACTTACAACTTATTGCATTACGGCAAATAAATCATTTTCTTAATTTGTGTATTTTTACTTAATCCACTCACATTTAACCGATAAAAATAAACACCGGCAGCGACTAATTTTTCAGCATTATTTGTGCCATCCCAATTGATTTTATATTGCCGTGCTGTACAATAACCGAGATCAAAGGTGCGAACTTCCTGTCCTGATATATTGTAAATTATCAGGCTGGTATTTGAAGTTACCGGATTATAAAATTTAATAGTCGTACTGCTATTAAAAGGATTGGGATAATTCTGCTGCAAACTATAACTATTGGGTATAGCAGGTGATCCCAATTCCACCTTTGTCAAATTATTTGTACCACCGGCTGCTTTATATCTCGCAGCGAATTCCTGGAGATACTGGTTAGCGATCAATGGATCATGAATAATGAGCGTATTTTCATCATTTTTTGTTTCAGCGCTGGTTGACCAGTTTTGTGAACCGGTGATTACTATCGGATCTGAATTAGCGTGATTGGCATCGATTATCATATATTTATGATGGAGTACACCACTCTCTTTATCTTGCCAAACATCAGCCGGGGGATTCCAGGCATAATCACCTTCACCGTGCAGCGGATACCACTGGCTGTATGAATCCTGGTCTTTGTTGAACACGCCCCTGACAAACAAACCGTCCAGTGAAGAAAAACGGTTCTGCATTGCCTGCGAAACATCTGTCCTGGTGAACGCTAAAACACAGAAATAAATCTCTTTATTAGCTGATTTTATCGCATTAATTATCTTTGATGTTGCCCGGTCAGTCGGGCAAAAATATAATTCAACAAGGCTGTTGTTAATAATAAATTTGTGAGGCGTATTATCAGTTTTATTGTAGCCAAACAGTGATTTGCTTGCATTCGGCGTTTCGTTTTCAGATCCCCACATTTCGTTAAATTCCATGATATAAACTTTTGCTAACGACTGATCCTGAATTTCAATCACATTCTGCGCGGCATTTATTCCCAAACCTGTGTAATCGGTCATGTTTAATGATCCTGTCCATATCCAGTCGTCGTAAATGCTTGTCTGATCTCTTGCATCAAAAACAACAAATTTATTATGCTGAATCCCATAACTAATTTTATCACTAAATCGCTGATCAATAACAGTAATTCCTGCATTTTTTAATCGCTGAACCTGGCTTTGATTATAATGATCTTCGTCATGAACGTACCTTATCTTTACGCCGCGATTATGTGCGTTGATCAGGGCAGTTGATACACTGTACAAATTCCAGGAGTAAAAACAAACATCTATGGAGAATTTAGAACTATTCACCCGGTCGATAAATTTTTGGGCAAGATTTTGCCCCCCCTTTGCTTCATTATTTGGCAATGCAAAACTTAAATCAACTGACCTGTTAAAATAAACATTCATTTCACCTGTGGAAGCCGGATCTGAAGACGTTATAACTATATGATTCGAGTAATAATTGGTACCGCTATCATCCCCGGAACCTACTTTCACATAATAAACCGTAGCCGGTTTCAAACCGTTCAAAGCCACTTCGTGGTGGGTAACAGCCTCATCTATTTGTAATGTATTAATTTCGTAATTATTTGTTTCCCCGTACATAAGTATGGAATTTGATTCCGAATCCGTACCCCATGAAATGGTCATGGAATTTGGGGTGATATTTTTTTCTTCAGGTTTGGAGGTAAATCGGGGACCGGTCTGCCAGATAATATCACTATTGAAACGGGGCATGAGTTGATAGCCTTCTGTGTAGGGAGCATCCCGATCATATTGAGAGAGAACGCCGATCACATCAAACTTACTCGCACCCGGCGCAACGGTGTTTGCTATTTCAGTATCTTTGTCAATGCGAATTTCACAAGAGCCGGTGCCATCTGTTAGCGTAAAATTGGCGCCCGATCCGGAGACATTCCAATTATCAGTATTAACTGTAATATTGTTTATTCGGATTAGCCTTCCTTCTAAATTTTCAACACTGCCTGATCCTTCAGCTCGCACATCCTGACAAGTTACAAGTTGTGGCTCAATGGTGGGGATTTGTGGCGTGTGTTCTAAAATAGTAACTTCATCTAACTCTGTCAAGCCATTGTATTGAGTTACTTTACCAGAGATTTTGACGTAATCACCAACATTGACACTTGATGCAAAAGCGGCATCGTACACAACAACACCACCGGTGTAATCCTGAACATTTGCGGCAGAGCCAAATTGATTACTCACAGTGACTTCACCCGCAATCGTTACGACCTGGTCTAATAGAACCGGTATTCCGGAAGCATTGTTCACGTGTAACTCATTAATATTTATAGTTTGAGAAAAGGAGAGGGTAAAAAACAAGGGAAAAATGAAAAGAAGGAAAGTTAGCGTTTTTCTCAACATGATAACTCCAGTTTAATATTTTTTCACGGCAAAAAAACGAAAATACGTATAGTGAATATAAAAATAATTCTCTATTATGTCAAGTATAACTTTACTAAAAAACTTTACTAAACCTTAAAGGTTTAGTAAAGTTAGTTTAGTAGAATTAGAATAAA
>JADHVV010000041.1 GCA_016783825.1 Candidatus Zhuqueibacterota bacterium
GCCAAATATATTAATCAACAAATCTGGAAAGAAAGTGCGCAAGGTTTTGCCATCGATTTGGGAACATTGTTCGTTACTGATTTTTTTGGCATGCGCATTGGCGCTGTGCTGACGAATTTTGGCACTGATATGCGTATGGCTGGGGATGATTTGCTGATTTACTATGATTTAGATCCTACTATAATGGGCAATAACGAACGGACATTTGCAGAATTGAAAACCGATTCCTGGCCCCTGCCGCTTTCGTTTCAAGTAGGTCTTGCATTAGACGTCCTCAATAACAATAGGAATCGTTTTACATTAGCCATGGATGCTATTCATCCTTCGGATAATTCCGAGAGCATTCATCTCGGCGCTGAATATGGTTTCCGGGATTGGTTTTGTATTCGCGGCGGCTATCGTGATCTATTCCTGCGCGATGGTGAAGGGGGGTTAACACTCGGTGGCGGTGTTCTTGCTCGATTCTTAGGCAATTTTCAGGTAAAGATGGATTATGCCTTTACTGATTTTGGTCGTCTGGAAAATGTTCATCGATTGTCAGTGGGGATTATTTTTTGAAATTTTTTTTATTTAAGCTGAATAATTCCTAACAAAGTACAAGACTGCAAACAAATTTAATTATCACGCAAAGCCGCGAAGCTCGCAAAGTTGTAATACCAAGTTTTTCTTGGCGTTCTTTGCGGCTTTGCGTGAAATTTTTTAAAACATTTTTGTTAAAATAACAAAGTTTTTGAGAATAATAGAATAAATTTTTGCCACAAAGGTTATAATGCCCGAAGGGTACACCAAGTCACAAAGAAATAAAAAGATAGATAAAATTTGATTTTTAAACTGAGTTTAAATTATATAATCTGACAAACATAATTTTTATCTTTATTTTATAAATATTTCGTGCCTTTGTGTCTTGGCTAAAAAATTTTTCAGGTTAACCATGTTTGGAATTTAATTTTTTGATAATTAGAATTTGTTTGTTTTTTGTGTTTTGTAATTTTTGGAGACAATATAAAATGAACCACCAAAATTTAAAAAAGATTATTCTTATTTTTAGCGTAGTTTTTCTGATAACGTCAAATATCTTTGCCCAGCAAATTACTATTAATAGAATCGAAAAAATGCCCAACAAGCCCAGTCCTTATGAAATGAGAAATTGGAAACAGGTGGCAATCGGTTATGACAGCCTGGTTTTTGATTTTAATCGTACCGGCCAATACCTGCCGTTAGTCTGGTCGGATGCCAATTCCGTGAATTATCCCAATCATTCGCGTTTTGGGTTGCACACGGTGGTGGGTACACCGCACCCTACGGCTGCTGAAGCGATTAACGTTATTCCGGCTGTGATTAGCGCCAGTTTAGTTGGAATTGATAAAAGCAATCAGAATGGCAAAAACTGGGTGCTGATGTGCGAGGAATTTTTTAATCGAAGAGCTGATGAAAATGTTTATCTGAACGGCCCGGTGTCTAAAAGCGGTCACGACTGGTGGTACGACACTATGCCCAATGTCTTTTTCTACCAATTGTATAACTTATATCCTAACACCGGTGATTTCGAATATCAATTTACAACAGTAGCGGATCGCTGGCTTGAAGCTGTTGAGAATATGGGAGGTAGTATAAGACCCTGGCAAAGTCCGTACATGAACTATCGCGCCTGGACGCTTTCAACAATGACGCCCTTGGAAACCGGAGTAACAGAACCAGAGGCAGCAGGCGCGATCGGATGGTTGTTGTATAACGCATATGTGAAGACAGGGAAAACTGAATACAGAATCGGTGCCGAATGGTGCATGGAATTTTTAAACAAATGGCCGCTAAATCCTTCCTATGAACTCCAATTACCTTATGGCGTCTACACTGCTGCCCGAATGAACGCGGAACTCGGGACAACGTACAATATCGAAAAAATGGTGAATTGGTGCTTTAATGCCAACGATAACGTGCGAAATTGGGGAGCAACTCTTGGGAATTGGGGTGGATATGATTGCTATGGCTTAATTGGCGAAGCAAAATTTGCTGGCTATGCGTTTAATATGAACGGTTTTGAGATGGCTGGGGCATTGGTACCAATGGTACGCTATGATGACCGGTTTGCACGAGCCATAGGTAAATGGATGCTAAACCTTGCCTGTGCTACGCGTCTTCTATATTCCAAGTACTTACCTGATGACCACCAGGACAATGAAAATTGGGCCCGTCAATATGATCCACATTCATATATTGGCTACGAAGCATTGCGAGAATACGCTTTGCAGACATTTATCAAACCTTATGCCACTGGAGATTTTATGCGAAATAGCTGGGCTCAGACCAATCTGGCCCTTTATGGGTCATCTCATGTGGGTATCTTCGGCGGTATAATCGATACAACTAACATAGAAATAATTCTTCAATTGGATGTACGCAAAACTGATTATTTTCAAAACGAAAGTTATCCAACTTATCTGTATTTTAATCCTTATAATGAAGAAAAGACAGTGCAAATTGACATTGGAAGTGGACAACATGATATTTACGATGCTGTTTCTAACAGTTTTTTACAAAACAATGTCAGTAGTGCGACATCACTCACCATTCCAGCAGATGCCGCTATTTTATTGGTTGTTACGCCTGCAAACGGAACAATCACTTATGACTTAGACAGAATGCTGATTGATGGGATTGTGGTGGATTATCAATCCGGCCAGTCTGTCGCAAACTATCCACCTAGAATCAAGAGTCTATCAGCAACTGATGAAAAGGTCATTTTTGGTGAAAATACAATCCTTTATTGCACTGCAGTAGATAGAGATAACGATGAGCTTTCCTACGCATGGAATGTTTCGAAAGGTGTCATTAATGGTGATGGTCCGGAGGTTACCTGGACCGTACCGGATTCTGCAGGTATTTATAATGTAAGCTGTTTAGTGTATGATGGTAATGGAGGTAGCGATACCGCTAATGTTAACGTTGAAGCTGTAGAATATATCAACCAATTACCTTTTATACAAAGCATTATTGCTGATCCCAAAAAGATAGGAATTGGAACCACCACAAGTTTAATTTGTGAAGCTGGCGATCCAGACGATGATAATTTAACCTATGCCTGGAGTTCGCAATACGGAACTCTCAGTGGCAGTGGCTCGAATGTAACATGGACAGCCCCTAATACTCAGGGATATTACTTTATTACTTGTTCTATTGATGATGGTCGCAGTGGATATGAGGTAGATAGCATTGGTGTTGTCGTTTTAGATTTTGCAAACATCCAGACAGGAGTTCCAGTTGCCTATTATCCTTTCAACGGAAATGCTAATGATGAAAGCGGTTTCAACAATCAGACTAACTTCTATGGAGTATCTTTAGTTGAAGATCGCTTCGGCAATACCAACAGTGCATATTATTTTGACGGTCTTGATGACCATATTCGAGTTCGTAGCAATCGCCTCCTTAATTTTCAAGATGAAATAACCGTTAGTTTTTGGATGAAAGTCGAGGAGTTCTTCAGTCGTGAGGCATATCCCATTTCCCACGGAAATTGGGAAAATCGTTGGAAGGTATCCATATCCCCAGGGACAAACTCCCTACGATGGACCGTTAAAACACAAGACGGCATTAAGGATTTGGATTCACAAACAAAATTAGTCTTGGACACCTATTACAATGTTACAGTGCTTTATGATGGGGCAAATTATGATATTTATATCAATGGTGTATTAGATAACCACTCGATCTTTTCAGGAAAAATTATGACGACTTCTATAGACCTAACCATAGGGCAGGTTGTTCCCAGTAACACCAGACACAATTTCAAAGGTGTGTTGGACGATATTCGCATCTATGACTATGCCTTATCTGTGGAAGAAATTCAAAATATTTATAATGAAAATACTTTGATTAATGAACCGCAAACCGAGCAAATTCCGTCGAAGTTTTCGTTAAAACAAAACTATCCCAACCCGTTTAACGCTCAAACAACCATTCAATATCAAATCAGCGAACCGGGCAAAGTTAGTTTGAGAATATTTGATATTCTCGGAAAACAAGTAAGAACATTGGTAAATATTGAAAAATCAGCAGGTTATTATTCGGTTACCTGGGATAGCAAAAACGACAATGGCAGTGCTGTTACGTCAGGGATTTACATTTACGAATTAAAGAGCCAAAATTTTTGCCAGAGGAAAAAATTAATTTTGGTTAAATAAAATCTTGTGAATCAATTTTGACAGATCGTAGATCCCGATTTATCGGGGATTCACAGGATAAACTGGATAAAATATAAAAAAATAGCATTTGAAACAATATTATTATTCATTCTGAAAAATAATCAAAACTAAAAATGATACGTAAATCTAACTTCATCTATGCGTTAGCATTAATATTCATTTTATTATATATAACATCTTGCAGTAATTCACAATCCAAACGTTACGATGCAAACGATTTGGCGATGCATTTTTCCGGGAAACCTGCTCAAATAGAAATTGGTGGTCCTTTTGTCGGCATAGAAATGCACAATAGCTCCCCTTTGCTCAACCGTATTAGCTTTTATTATCCAGTTGCCAACAGTATTGATTTAAGTGAAGATTATTGGAAAAGAGACCAATGCCGCATATTTTCAATTGGCTTAAAGATAGGAGATAATCCACAGGAATGGATAGGATCAAAATATTTTCCCTTCAAATTAACTCCGTATTCAGTTATTTTTTATGACAATAATCAACAGAGAAATCTGGAGTTAAGCTATTTTTTCTGCAAAAATAAACCGGCAATGATTATTAAAATCGAGATTACAAATAACTCCGCAGAAGCATTACCATTTGAAATAAATACCCATCTGGAATTAACGCTAAAAACAAGCCATTCATATAAAATTAAAGAACAGGCACATACTGAATTCGATAACATCGGTTCAACGATTTTTGCAAATTTTTCTGATCCGGAAACAGCAATGGCACAAATTTTTGTTACCAACGCAGGTTTAAAACCTCAGCGTTATGCTACAAACGGATTAGACAATGATTCCCTGCTCCAAAAAGAGAATATGTGGTTTGATGAGAATTCTTCACTGCCACATAAACTTATAAGTCATAAAAATCCCGACCGTCCGGTTGCCTCTTTCGTTTATAACAAAAAATTGTTACCCCGCAAAAAATTAACGATTGTTCAAATCATAGGTTCAGGTAAAAAGGATGAAGGAAAAAGTTTAGTGTCATATTTGCGGAAAAATTACCAACGAGAAGTCCATTTATTTGAAGAATATATACTCCGAAAATCTTTAATAGAAGCGCCAATTTACACCGGCGATAAAACAATCGATTTTTCAACCCACTGGGCTAAAGCAATTATTGCGACAAATTTTCATTACATAAACGGTGATTTTGTTCCCATGCCTTGTCCGGCAGAATACAATTTTTATTTTACGCATGATGTATTATTGACTGATCTTGCCGTAGTCAATTCTGATGTTTCTCGTGTAAAAAATGATTTGGAATTTATTGCCAAACACGCAGATGCCAATAACACAATTCCACATGCTTATTATTGGAAGGATAATCGGTTTTTAACTGAATACGCAGATTCAAATAATTGGAATCATTTTTGGTTTATCTTAGTTTCTGCCAGGTATTTACGCCATTCAAACGATATAAAAACACTTGAACGGCTTTATCCGTTTATTGAAAATAGTTTAATTCAGGCATTAAGTAACAAACAATCTGATGATCTTATTTGGGCATATCGCCCGGATTGGTGGGATATTGGAAAAAATTATGGTCCCCGTGCTTACATGACCATTCTGGCGATTCGGACAATTCGTGAGTATATTTATATCTCTTCAAGATTGGAGAAAAATGTATCTAAATTAATTGGCTATGAACAGCTTGCTTCATCAATGCAAAATCAGATGAATGCACAACTCTGGGATGAGGAGCTAAACTATCTAATTAATTATTACGAAGATGGCAGTAAAGACAAACATTTCTATATTGGTTCAATTCTTGCGTGTCATTTTAATCTGCTTGATGAAAACAAAAAAAAGGCAATGATAGCCACTATCAAAAACAATTTATTGGATGAAAAAGTTGGTATATATAATGTGTTTCCTATGGACTTTCATCAACTCGGCGATTATCTCAAATTTAACGGAAACGAGATGGGAGATCCGTTTCTTTATATGAACGGATCGGTTTGGT
Source organism: Candidatus Zhuqueibacterota bacterium (assembly GCA_016783825.1). Taxonomy (GTDB): domain Bacteria; phylum Zhuqueibacterota; class Zhuqueibacteria; order Thermofontimicrobiales; family Thermofontimicrobiaceae; genus Nigeripontimicrobium. Next base: position 6,168 of record JADHVV010000041.1, read on the forward strand.
CACATGGGAATGCATGGTACGCGTTAGCATTGAAGTCCATTGGCAGGCAGGAAGATGCGTTACAATTTGTAAAAAAGATAATGACTATCGATGGGATTATGAATAGTCCGAATGGACAACCGGCAATGTGTGAGTGCAGATATACTAACTACAAAGATCCCAATTCCTATGGAAAAGTTGATAAACCACAATTTTTATGGGCGGCAGGTTGGTATCTTTATACGTTATATCAATTGATTGGAGTTAATGAAAACGAATGGAATATTTCATTCGATCCTGTGTTGTACAACGGACAGAAATTCTCTGAATTTGAAATTATAATTCATGGGAAACCAATTAAGGTTCGAGTAGATGGGGAAGGCAGATATTTAAAGAAAATCAAATACGACGGACAAAATTATCCATCTTCCGTAATCCCGGAAAATGATAAATTGAAAAAGTCAGTCTCATTTGAATTGGGGCATCCTGAACTTCCCTACATTGCAGAGACGAATTCTATTTTAATTGATTGCCAATATTTTAAAAAAACAAAAATTTTGCGCTGCAATCTAAAGGCATTTTTGTCGCATGAAAACAAAACGCGCATTATTTCGCCATGGCAACCAAAATCCATTTCCATTGACGGTAGCAAGATGAAAACAAATTGGACTTTTTCAAAGGTAAATGACGTTTACTCGATCGACTATACTTACATTCATCCATCAATAGAGAATGTTGTTAACATTTATTTTTAATTTTATTTTTTGATTTCTTTTTTGGAAATTTAGCTGTTTCTAGGTAATTGAATAAAGGAAGTATTTTCATTTTAAATCAATTTCGGATGATGATGATTAAACAAAAAAAATATTCAATTTTGATTTTTATTTTAGTGATTTTTTTTCACTGTGATAATAATTCACAACAACAAAAAGGTGAGAGAATTACACTTACCTATTGGTCTGCTAACAATCAATATGAAATGGATCTCGCTCAGGAATTAGTCGCCCAGTGGAATAAAACTCATCCCAATGTCCAGGTGAAACATCAGCCCATTCCGGAAAGCCGTTCGAGTGAAGAAGTTGTACTAGCAGCGGTAGTTGGGCAAACCACACCTGATGTATTTTCCAATATGTGGCCTGGCGATGTGGAATTGTACGTTCGTGCCAACGCCCTGGTCAGGCTGGACAGTTTTGCGGATTTTGATTCAGTGGCTAATGAAAGGTTTTCAGATGATTATTTAAAACAGTCCCACTCTAAAAATGGTTTTGTTTACCAGGTTCTCTGGAAGACCAATCCCATTATGATGCTATACAATAAGAATCTGTTTGCACAAGCCGGTATTTTTAAGCCGCCGGCGACATACAGCGAGTATCTTGAAGCCGCTGAAAAACTGACAAAAGATACTGACGGAGACGGTTACAATGACCGCTGGATTGGTATCACCCAGATTTTGGTAACCTGGTGGCAGCGTTTTTTTGATTTTTACCCTCTTTATATTGCGGCATCCGGTGGCAACATGCTCCTAAATAAAGGTGAAGTTGCCTTTGACAATCAGCACGCTGTTGAAGTTTTTAGATTTTTACAGACATTATTTGCCAAAGGATATTTCCCCAAAGAAAGAATGGATGCCAGAGCCGATGTATTTATTCATAGCATTGTTGCGACACGTTTCACAGGACCCTGGAGTATTACTCAGATTGATAAATATAAAACGGAAGATTTTGAATATGATTTTGTACCGGTACCGTGCCCTGATTCAGCGACAGGTTCAAACTATACTTACGGTGACTATAAAAGCATTGTCATATTTAATAATACAAAACATCCAAAATGGGCATGGGAGTTTGCCAAATTTCTTGTATCCAAAACTGCTGATTTAAAATTATTAGAAATGGCAGACCAGCTTCCATTGCGTAAAAACATTTTGCAGGACAGCTTATTTAAGCCTTATTTCAATAAAAATCCCAAAATGGTAACCTTTGCAGAACAAGCCCGCTTTGTCAGAGGGGCTGACAGCTCACCGGTTCTGCGGGAAATTTTCGATGCTATTTCACAGGAATTTGAAGCCAGTGTAATTTATGGCTTAAAAACGCCAGAGCAAGCCATTAACGATGCTGCAAAAAGAGCACGCTTGATTATGGAGCAATAAAATTGAGATTTAAAAATTCACGAAATAAAATAGGCTACATTTTCGCGTTACCATACATCATCCATTTTTCAATTTTTGTAGCCTTCCCGATAGTGTTTTCTTTTCTATTGGTATTCCATCGCTGGGATATTATTTCGCCGATGAAATGGGTCGGCTTAAACAATTTTGTTCGCCTTTCACAAGATTTAATTTTTTTCAAATCAATTGGAAATACATTCATATTTCTTATAATTCACATTCCATTGCAAATTATTGTTGCGTTGGCGTTAGCCGAATTTTTAAATCAAAAAATCCGCTTTCGAGGATTCTTCCGCGCCTCCTATTTTTTGCCAGTGGTCGTTTCCGGCGTGGTTATTACTATTTTATGGCAGCAGCTTTATGCTCAGGATAGCGGCGTACTCAATAGCTTGCTTTCAAAAATCGGACTAATTAAACTACCCTGGCTGACAAGTAGTAAGTTAGCAATGCCCTCAATCGCTATTATGGCGACCTGGAAAAATGTTGGCTTGTATATTATTCTATTCCTGGTGGGATTACAATCTGTCCCAAAATACATGTACGAAGCCGCGGATATTGAAGGAGCTTCCCATTGGGAAAAATTCCGTCACATCACTTTACCGATGATTAATCCTACCATGATTTTAGTTGTTATTTTATCAACTATCGGAGGATTTTCACTTTTTATTGAACCTTACATTATGACCGATGGCGGACCCATGAATAGCACACTTTCTGCAATGCTATATATTTATAAGCAGGCGTTCTCATTTTACCACATGGGATACGCTGCAACCCTTGGATTCTTTTTTGCATTGGTTGTTTTCTCGATAGTATTAATTCAGAAAAAAGTAATTGAAAAGGATGTTGGGTATTAGTGATCAGACATTTGCGATCTTAATTCGACTTTGTCACATTGCTTATTGATACTTTTTTGTAATCTGATTAATATTTGCTTTGAATAACCTTATTTTTGCTTTTAAAACCTTAGTAACAAGCAAAATCTACAAACACCCCTTATTACCTTATTTGAAGAGAATAATAAGGTAATAAGATCAATATTTGTGGGTTATTATTATTCTACTAAGGTTAAGAAGACAAAAATAAGGTTTAATAAATATTCAACTGACTCAAAAATTTTAACATCTGATACTGGTGAACGATTGCAATAAAACCAACTAATAGTTACAAAAAATCACAACTATCAAACATAAATTATAGGAATTAAAATATATGGCTTCGGTTGAATTAAAGAATATTACAAAGATTTTTGACAATAAAGTTACCGCCATAAATAATGTCAGCTTAACAATCGAAGACAAAGAATTTCTTGTTTTAGTTGGTCCATCAGGGTGTGGAAAATCTACCCTGCTGCGAATGATTGCCGGATTGGAAGAGGCAACGACAGGGGACATTTACATTGATGGCAAAAAGGTCAACGATGTTCATCCAAAAGATCGTGACATTTCAATGGTGTTTCAAAACTATGCTCTTTATCCACACATGTCAGTTTATGATAATATGGCTTTTGGATTAAAATTGCGCAAGACTCCAAAAGATGAAATTAAGAAAAGAGTCCAACAAGCAGCTGAAATTTTACACATTCAGGAATACCTAGATCGTAAACCAAAAGCGCTTTCCGGAGGGCAGCGACAGCGTGTGGCAGTTGGACGTGCCATCGTTCGACAACCCAAGGTTTTTTTGTTCGATGAGCCACTGTCAAATTTAGATGCCAAACTTAGAGTTCAAATGCGCATTGAAATTAATCGCTTGTACAATCAATTACAGACCACCATGGTATATGTCACGCATGATCAGATCGAAGCCATGACCATGGGAAGTAAAATTGTGGTTCTCAAAGATGGGGTGATTCAACAGATGGATTCACCATTAGATCTTTATAATAATCCGGCAAACAAGTTTGTAGCCGGATTTATCGGCAGTCCTGCGATGAATTTTTTTACCGGGAAATTGATCGCCAATGGTGACGTCCGCTTTAAATCAGATCTTTTCGATTTTTCATTGCACCCAAAAATAGCAGAAGTATTGAAAGATTATTACTCAAAAAAAATCGTTCTGGGGGTTCGTCCTGAAGATATTGTAGATGTAGCTAATGTTAATAATGTGCCTTTATGTTCGCCGCAACGAATTACAGTGAATGTAACCGAACCAATAGGTAACGAAATATTCATTTATTTCAGTAATGAGCAAGAAAATTACTGTATGCGAATGCCACCTCATCGATTATACCAAGTAGGTGACAACATGGACATTGCTTTTAATACAGATAAGCTCTATTGTTTTGATATTGATAGTGAACAACGTATTCGATGATATTTTAATTGTAAATGGAAAGTGACTTTTCATAATCATTAACCTAACCTGGACAAGCCAGAAACTAATAAAAAAAAATCTCACGCAAAGACGCAGAGACGCAAAGGTAATCAAAAAAAAACTTTGCGTTTCCTTTGCGACTTGGCGTCTTTGCGTGATTTATTCTTGCCCATTGTGCAAGAAAATGATTTTTTTGATACTAACCAGTACAAGCCAGAATAAAAAAAGAAAAGAACTTTTTAGATACTAATAACATTAAATAATTGACAATAACTAATAAACGCAAATGAAAAAATTCCTTTTTTACGCATTTTTAATTTTCTGGACAATTCTTTTTATCTATCCATTTTTATGGATGTTGTCTGCAACGCTGCGACCGGAGGCTGAAATTGGAGGATTTGGAATTATTCCTTCTTCTGTTTCATTAACCAGTTTTAAAATGGTATTTGAGAAAATTCCAATTCTTCGCTCGTTATTGAATAGCCTTTTTGTGGCGTTTTCGGTAACTTTGGGCGTTATTGTCTTTAGTTCAATGATTGGCTATTCCCTGGCGCGACTGCAATTTCGAGGACGTAACCTGATGTTCGGACTGATCATTTTTACCATGACGCTGCCTTTCCAGATTACGCTGATTCCCCAATATATTTTAATGGTTAAATTCCATTGGACTGAAACCTATTTAGCGCTCATTGTACCTTATTTAGTGAATACATTTGCCATCATTCTGTTCCGGCAACATTTTCTGACCATTCCCCAGGATTTAATCGACGCCGCCCGAATTGACGGTTGTTCAGAACTGCGGATTCTATTCCGCGTTTTCTGGCCTCTCTCAGTACCGGCAATTATCACTGTGGGGATTATTACTTTTATGACGGTGTGGAACGAAGTACTGTGGCCGATGATTGTTATCCACGAACGGGACTTAATGACCATGCCGCAATTGGTCACTATTTTCGTGGTCGGAGGGCAGGCAGAGGGTTTAATGGGTGTAAAATTGGCGGCAGCAACTTTGCTGGCGTTGCCAATTATAATAGCATACAGTATTTTCCAGCGTTATTTTATAGCGAGTATGGCAACAAGCGGTTTGAAAGGGTAATTGAAATCAAACTTTAACAAACAAACCAGATTTCTTTAAGAAATCTGGTTTGTAAAATAATTTTAAAAATATGAAAAAATTAGCAATTCATTTTATCAGTCTAATTATTTTTATTACATTGAGTTGTGATGACCCGACAGATGAAACGAATACAAACAAATTAATCAATTTTTCGCACCTGGAACATCTGACAGAAACAATAACGCTCAACGGTCAATCAGTTGACATCATTCATATTTATTCAGAGTACCCAAATTATGATTGGGTGGACGCTTCATCAGAGGGCATTGCCTGTATCGATGATGTTGCCAGGGCTGCGGTTGTTAATTTGAGATATTTTGAATTGTTTGGAGATTCAACAGTAATCGCCAGAGCAAAACGACTGCTACAATTTGTCATGGCGCTTCAAGCTGACGATGGTGAATTTTATAATTTCATTTTCTCCGATGGCTCCATTAATAAAAATGGAAGAACCAGCAAAAAATCTTTCGACTTTTGGGCTGTCCGTGGATACTGGGCGTTGGCAAAGGGTTATAAAGTATTTAAAACAATTGATAAAAAATTCGCTGATGATTTGAGACAATCCTTTTTGAAATGCAAAATTCCAATTCAAAAAATATTGACAAATTATCATCAAACCATAGAAATAAATGGATTTTCTTACCCAGTTTGGTTAGTCAACCGTTTCGGTTCCGATGCGACTTCTGAACTTTTACTCGGCATTGCAGAATATTTATCAATTGACACAGACGATGAATTACCATCAGCTACAAATAAATTATGCGAAGGCATTTTAAAAATGCAGTTGCCAGAAACTCACCAATATGCCGGAGCATTTCTATCATGGAAAAATGTCTGGCACGGCTGGGGTAATTCGCAAACTCAGGCTTTAGCTAGCCTCTACCCTATTCTTCAGGATGAGCGGTTGATAAATGCTGCACAACTTGAGGCAAGTTTATTTTTCTCGCGTTTATTGGTTGAAGGTCGAATAAAACAAATTAATCTTGAAAATGAAATTGAAATATTTCCACAAATTGCTTATGATATAAGATGTCAGGCGCTGGGACTGCTTGAACTATACAAAATTACTGGGGAGAAAAAATACGCCAAATTGGCTGGTATTACAGCTTCGTGGTTGACTGGAAATAATGCAGTGGGAATGCAAATCTATAATTCCGCAACAGGTCGCTGCTTCGATGGAATTAATGACAGCACATCTGTAAATAAAAATTCAGGCGCTGAATCAACTATCGAAGCTTTATTTACTTTAATTGAAATTACAAGCAATCCAATCGCCAAAAAGTATCTTGATTTCAAATCTATTAAATCACAAGTGACAAAAGATGAATCTGGCAAAGCGATTAAGATAAGCAGGACATTTGAAAACAACCATGGCAATCAATTAATTCTAAATTACAATTTTTCTCTCCGTCAATTTGATATTGTTGAAGAAAATTAATTTTCTATCTCTTGATTTTTAAATATTTATTTTATATATTTACCGAATTAATAATTCTTTAGTTTATTATAAAAAAACATGATTTACACAGAAAGGTATTCAGAATGAAGTTGCAGCGAGTAGAAGGGCCAATATTAGAACCGATTCAAGAACATGTATGGGAATCCAGGGCAGTGTTAAATCCCGGAACTGTACGCGAGGGAGACTTTGTCCACATGTTATACCGCGCAGTTGAAGGAGACAATCTTTCGACTTTAGGATATGCAAAATTAGATCGAGAAGGAAATATCATTGAACGGCGTAAACAACCGGTTATAAAACGGACAGGCGTGTATGAAAGTCAGGGCTGTGAAGATCCAAGGATTATAAAATTCAATGGAATTTATTATATTTTTTATTCAGCCTATGATGGGAAAGAGGTGAGAATTTGTGCCGCATCAACAGATGATTTTATCAATTACAAAAAGTATGGCGTTATTTTACCCGATATTTGGGATAAAGATGCAATGATTTTTCCCGAACCTGTCGGCAAAAAAATAATTTTTATCCATCGGATTGAACCGAACATACAATTTGCGTATTTTGATAATATTGAGCAATTGCTGTTTCCTGATAATGGCTATTGGGAAAAATACCTGCCAGATTTAGAAAAATACACTGTACTAAAACCTGAATTTGATTGGGAAAAAAGAAAAGTCGGCGCCGGTCCTCCTCCCATAAAAACAGACCACGGCTGGCTGCTTATTTATCACGGAGTTGATGATAATTTAATATATCGAGCAGGAGTGGCTCTGCTTGATTTAGAATCTCCTGACAAAGTTATCGCACGTTATCCCTACCCGATTCTCGAACCGGAACGGGATTATGAACAAAAGGGTGATGTGCCAAACGTGGTTTTTCCTGAAGGAACAGCAATTTTTGACAATAAATTGTACGTATATTATGGCGGGGCAGACAAGGTGATTAGCCTGGCGACAATTGAGTTGGCTGAATTGTTGGATGGATTGGAGAAATATAAGAAATGATTTTATTGTTTTATTGTAACTATTCAGCATAGCAAAATAAGTCATTCTGAGGGAGCTTGCGACCGAAGAATCTCCTAAATTTATCTACAATTTATTTTTTTAATACGAGATTCTTCACTCCCCAACATCACCATTCCCCTCCCTCGTTCAGAATGACAACAATTCAACGAATAGCTGAACGGTTACAAAAATTTTAGGCACATCAAACTTTAGGCTTGTACTTTAGTGCACTTTAGATCACTTTTTTAATTTTCAAAACCCAAACCGCATCGACGTTCCCAAAAACAATGCTTTTGAAGTTCCCAGCGTTAATCCGCCCCGGCTGGATATCCCGAGATCAAAATAAAAATATTTGAAATCTAAAGAAAAAGCAGTATTCCAGTTAACATTATCCATTAAATAACCGAGTGAGGCGTACCAGTTAAAAAAGCCAAATTTGATTCTTCCACCCAATGATGAGGCGAACTTATGGTTTTCGTTGGCTAATTCAAAATTGACCAGGTATTTGCCAAAATCTTTGGCTAATCCCATCCTGAAATTAAAGGGCAGACTTTTAGAAAATGAGCCCAACGATAGTGTTGTGTCTGTTGAAACTTCATCCATATCAATCTCAGATAGCTGACCATCGCCTAAAATGAATAACGGATCATTTCCAAAGTCGGCGGCATATTTTGCCATTTTGGTATCCCTGTTCCAATTTATCCGTGCTAACACATTTTCAAATACCATCCCAATTTTCCAATTGCTATCTGTGTAAGCGCCAAAGCCAATATCCATGCCTAATCCGCTGCCCATTGAGGCAATTTTTGCCCGGTAATTGACCATCGGCAGAATTCCATTTTCACTGATGGCTAACTGTGCCGAACCTTTTTCAATTTCTGCGAACCCGGTTCCCAGAAGATATGAGAGGGATATTCCGGCAGAAATCCCTCTGAAAATGGTATTTCTCAAAAGTGGCGCTTCAAAAATAACATCTTCCAAAAATGTTTTTCCGTAGGATAGCTTGAATTTTGTTAAACCAAAACCGTGGCCTTTTACTGAATAATCATAAGTTTCATGCCCTAATTTAAACAGGATATTTCGATATACGTCTTTTGGAATCGAAAAATCGCCATAACCTTTTGCCTCAATTCCAAATCCAAAATTTTTAACAGAAAAAGAGAGCAATGATACCTTTCCAACCACGTCGAATTTTAATCCATGTTTAGAAATCCTTTGTAAAATATCTTCTTTGTCCTTTTCCGTTAAATAAATACTTTCTCCATCCCCAATGTATTTGTTCAGTGAATTGAAGCTAAACGAATTATTTCCTATCCCGGCTGCTAATGAAAAAAGGGTCGCCTGGAATTTAGGCTGACCTTTTTCTACAAAGGCTAAATTTGCCGGATTCCAGAACACTGCTTCAACGCCTCGAGATTCAGCCGTAAAGCCACCGATTCCTAAACTGGCGCCGCTCTGTGCATACATTTCAAATGATAAACAAAACATTAACTGTAATATTAAAATTATTTTTATCTTCATGATGTCCTCGTTTATTTGAATATTAAATTAAATACTGTTTAATTATTTCCGCCATTATTTTCTCCTGACATTCCTGCGGGATCGAATAAAAAACTGCCGGAAATAAAAACATCGTGGATGACGAGATAATTTGTTGCTGTGATAGCTGCTTCCGATATATCATCGATAGAGACATCAAACTGGTAAAAATTAGCATTTGCTATTACTAAAAAACGTGGTTTATCAAGCTCGATATTTATGGTTGTGGCGCCCGGGGTTGTTACAACACCATTGATCAATGTTGGTTTGGGCAGGTTGATCGTTAAAATGTTGGAAGAAATATTTGTTGAATCCGGCCCAACTAACAGGGATAGTGCGCCTGATATTGGCAGACCATTTTCAATCGACAATGATATGCCGGCGCTCATGGTATTGTCCTTTAAAAAATCCCGCATTCCGGTTTCAATTTTTAGAGAATCAGCATGTGAAAAGGCGGCTTCACTGGTCGAAAAAATCAGCGGGAAATCGATACCATATCTTACCCCTATTTGATCATTTTTTGAGAAGGTAACATTTTCACCTTTTACCCTGACATCTCCATCTATTTTTATTTCTTGAGGAAGCATATTTATCAAATCAACAATTGTCGGTGTTGAGTGATTATTATTAATACCATCACGGCTGAGCAGCAACGAATCGTTCTGGCTGAGCGAGGTAACAATTGGTAATTTTTTAATGATGCCATCTTTCATAGCAGTAATATTAACATCTAATTTAAAATCAAACGGAGAGTTGATAAAGCCTACTGTTAAAATAACATCATGAAATACAAAATTTTCTAATTCTTCGGGTGCATCTTCAAAAATAGTCTCATGGATTTCAGGGAATTGAGTTCCGAGATCAAAATCCCCAGTGACACTTTCAAACCGGATTTCGGATACATCAATTTCAATGGTAAGGCTATCCGTGCTTTTAATGGAATACATTCTGTCCGATTCCGGGGAAATAGTCATTTCTACATCGAAGTTAAGATTTTTATTATCAAGATCTATGGTAGTGTTATCTAAAATAAAAGTAATTTCCTTTTCGCTGTGATCGGTAATAGAAATAGTCTGACTCATTTGATTATTATTGTTATCCAAAATATTCTGGGTTGAAATCTTTAAATCGATCCCAAAATCGAAATCGTTGAATATCTTAAGATTGATGAATCCTGACTCTATTTTCGCCTGACGAATACGTAATGAATCCAAATTGACATCAGCAGAACCGGATAAATCAAAATCTTGTTTTGGAAGTCGAGCTGTAGCCTCATTAACTACAATATTTTCTGGAATTATTTTTACCAGGAGGGCGGAATTAATTAGAATTTCAACTTCTTGCCCATTACTGCCATTTAGCGTACCGTATAAAATCACCTTTAGCTGGTTGGAAATTATTTTACCGCTTAGATCGACATAATGTGTCGCTGTTTGACCATTTTCAACTCTTTCTAAATTTACAGTCAAGATCAGGTTGTTCCCCCGTCCTTCATCAATTAAATCCAATTTCACATCTCCTTCAAGAGTAAAACCCAATTGATTTGTCAGTTCAAGTGTCACCCCGCCCGATTTTACAACCATACTTTCAAAGTCGGCAAATTCCAGTCCTTTTTCGACCGGTGTAATTTGAGTCTCAGGAACCACAGCGTTTGTACCAAGTAAGGATGATAATTCCGGATAAATCTCAGTGAAACCAATTTCCGTTTCTACTGATTGAGTTACATTCACTTTAATTCCACCCAATTGGTCGGAAAAGCTTTTGTGCTGGGCAGGCGCCTTTAAATTATCTTTTAAATCGAATTGCGTTTCATCATGAATATCAATCGAGATAATTGAATCAGCGCCATTCCGCGTGAAATCTTTGGGATTAAGCTGATCCCCTAATCGTAATGTGTCCGCTTTTAAAAGTGGTATCTTTTCAATTTCAATATCCCACTTTGGCGCTTTTGGATCTTTTGGAAAATCCAGTGTACAGTAGAAAAAGGTAAGTAGCGCGAACATTAAAAAAACAATTAACCTTTTCATGCTATCTCCAATCAGGTTTTTATGTAAATGTTGCATAATTTATTATTATAATTTACAACTTTATTTTTTTTATCAAGTGTTTTTTTAAAAAATAGATGTTTTCTTTCGTAGATGGGAAAAATTAGTGTGCCAAAGAATTTGTGTAGATTCGTGGATTCAAAACAGCAACTATCATTTAATTTTCTCATTTCAATCAAAATATTTCGGATAAACACGTTTGTGTTTTTTCTTCTGTTGATAATTTTTTGCAAGCTCTAAAAATATCCCCACATCTCTATCCAGGTCGGTTTGCGTGCCATCAAAGTAAAAAATACGAATTGGGAAGTTATCAAATTGTTTGCTGATTTGCGGATAAACGGTCTCGCACACAACGCCGTTCATACACGAAAAAGGGCTGATGTCGATGATACCATCCGCTCCTTTTTTAAACAAATAAATTGATTTGCCAGAGTTGAGCACCATTTCACCGAGCGCGCCTTCCTGCGGTAAAAAGGGGCGGCTGTATTCTAATATTTCTCGGATATTGTGCGGTTCTTCATAACCACGAAGATATTTTTTTAGTGGATTAAGAAGGAAATGCTCATCACTTTTTAGAATTTTAAATTTTATTTTAGCAGCTAACATATCCTTTGAAAATCTTTTACCGGCGCGGATGATTCTCCATCTCTGTTCATCATTTGTGTACCAGATCCATTCAGCAATATCGGTCATCCAGGCTTCACCGCCCATTTCTTCAATTTTATTCACCAGGTATTCATTACTGAATTCGTTCATTCGGCAATAAATCTCTCCGACAATCCCGATCAGCGGCTTACCCTTTTTGTAATTTGATGGAATATCTAAATAACGTTGCTGTGTTTTAACCAAGCATTCCCGCAACAAGTAAAGACGCACTTTATGTTTTAGTTGCGGTGTTGCTAAAATCTCGCCCAACTCCTCAAGAGCTTGGTGAAATATTTGGTTGGCGCTGCCTTTTTCCAATTCATAAGGTCTTGTTTTCAATTGCATTTTTCGCAAAATATCCCCGGCAAGAACTGCGTGCCAGCTTGTTCGGAACAAATCTTGCGCTGATGCACCAAATCCTTCGTATCCATCTGTACTGGTCGGTGAAATGACCATTGCCTGGCTATGTCCTTTTTCACGAAGTATTTTTTTTAACACATTCTGGTATTGACCAAACCGGCAGGGACCGCCGGCTGTAGGCAGCAAAAATGCTGTTTTCTCCGGATCAAAAAAAGGGTCTTCGATTATTTTCAAGAAATTACCCAGGGTGATTTTTTCCGGCAAACATTCTTCACCGGTTAAATATTTTGATCCCAATTCCAATGTTTTGCCATCTGAAGCCGGCGAAGGCATGGCTTCTACGCCAATTGACTGAAAGGCAGAGGCTGCTAATTTCGCCCCGCTGAAACTCATCCGGGGGATATACATTTTTCTGCCTAATAATGATTGATTTTGTTTATTATCCAAATTATCCTTTTCTAATATTAGTTAATATTTTCATAAATGATCGGTTACCGCTACTTTTTAGGCGCCAATTTAATCCTTCTTCCGGACAACCAGCTTTCACGAATTAAATTTGAGCGTTCTGTTTCTTCATCAATAGATTTAAAATTAACAACTTTTACTTCTTTACCAGTAACTTTGGCGCTGATTACCAGAGATAAACCTTCACGTCTAATTGTTATTTCTGCATCACTGTTTGCTTGTAATGAATCTATAGCTTCAAGGAGTTGGGAATTCCCTTGGCATTTAATATCATTCATCGCAAGGAAATAGTCCCCCAATTTCAAGCCTGCCAGATCTAATGGAGCTTCTTCAGCTAATTGAATGACTTTGTTGGTCTCATCTAACACAATTTTCCCTACATCAGGAATTGTGTCGGTTTTTGATTCAATGATAATTCCAGCGTTACTAAAATATTCAGTGAATGGTAATTCCATTTCACCGTTCACATACAAGTCAAAAAAATTTGTAAAATCTATCGACGTGATACTATTCAACGTTGCTAATAAATAATCTTCTGTAAATGTTGTTTGTTTATTATCAAACCAATTTTTTATAAACCGCACAACATCATCAATATTTTTTTGATTATTCGTTTCATTTCGAATTTTTAAATCCATCAACAAACAGAGCAGCTCACCTTTTAGCTCTAAAATTTGTTTAGTTTCTTTATAATTGCTCTCAAATATGTTATAACTTAATTCAGCAACTGTGGGGCGCAGATAATTCGTGTTTCTGAACAATTTGTTGATAGCCTTCAGATAATGATTTAAAAAATCGTCCTGACTCCAGAATCCCCCCCGAATCATGCTTAAGCTGCCATAATAATTACAAATACCATCTGTGAACCAGAGCAAAGTTGTTCTGGGCTTAAAAATCATGTTGCTACCCTGAAAGGAATTAAGCAAAAACTGTGGTCCGAACCAGCGCTTAAAAAAACTACTGCCAATTATTTTTCCGACATCATTTATATTTTTTTTAATCGCATGAGAGGGCAGGTAAAATATCGACGAATTACCGAATGCAAGAGATGTAATTTCTCTTTGATCAGGAATAATTTTACAAATAAACAGGTATCTTTCAAGCGGTTGAGCCATTAATAAATATGTTTGATAAGTAGCAATTCGTTTTGCGATTACTGGAAGTTTACCAGCGTTGAAATTATTCGGACCATCTAATAAGAAAAATCCATTTCCCTTACGAATAGAAAAATAAAGATCACTAAAAGTTCCCATGTAAATTGGGTGCTGAATAAGTTGATAATAATTGATCGCGCTATATTCAAAATCTTCTCTGGAAGGTGAAAGCCCTGTCGCTAATTTCCAACCAAAAGGAACATTAACCACTAAATTTATGGGTACATTTTCCAATTCCCGGATATACATAAACGTTGTTGCATTGTTGACCCAGGCAAAATCTTTCCCAATGCATTTTCCTAAAATACAATCTTTGCTGCGTTTTAGTTTATATGAAATGATGATCAAATTGTTTTTTTCTGCATTAATTAACCATGAATTTTTGTTAATTTTTAAGGCGCCCAGATTGGCTATAACATCACCAACAACTTGAAACTCTGATACATCTTCATCATGGTTGTTGTTGGCATATATTCCTGGCGCCCATGCAGGCATCACACAGAGCAACCGATCATTCCTGTTATTTTCAATAGTGATACTGATATAGAATGAATTCCATTTTTCTTCGTCTATTTCCAGCGAATAAGTTACTTTATGACGAGTCGTTCCTGACAGGTTTCCAATCAAAAGAATGAATAAGAAAAAAGCACTCAATTTGGAAATCAGTTTGATTGGATTTACTAAATGTTTTTTTATCATTTTAGTATCCTTATTTTATCGGTTATTCTCAATCAAATTTACGCCTGAAAAAAGCTTACTTAAGGGATCTCCATTATAGATTGAGGAGATAGCTTCGCTGAGCAAATGAGCGACTGACAGCCGTTTAATTTTAGGGTGTTGGAATGTTTCTTTTTGGGGAAAAGTATCTGTGATGATGAGTTCATCAAACGAGCAATCTTCTATATTTTGTATAAATTCATCTGATAACAGTGCATGGGTTACACAAGCATAAATTTTTAATGCGCCATTTGATTTCAACATTTTTCCCATTTCGCAAATTGTTCCGCCACTGATGATCATGTCATCTACAATAACGACATTTTTATCTTTCACATCGCCAATTACGTTGGTGATTTGGACAGATTCCACATGTCCGTGTCTCTGTTTACTGCCAAGGGCTACCGGCGCATTCAAGCGATGAGCAAAATTATCAGCCATTTTCGCAGCGCCAAAGTCCGGGGCTGCAATTATTAAGTCAGGGATATTAAGTTCCTTCAGATAATCACAGAAAACAGGCATGGCATAAAGATTATCAACCGGAATTTTAAAAAAGCCTTGAATTTGAGGCGGTTGCAAATCAAGTGTCAACAACCTGTCCGCGCCGGTTGCTTCAATAATTTCGGAAATCACTTTAGCCCTGATTGAAACCCGCGGTTCATCTTTTTTATCGCCTTTTGTATAGGGAAAAAACGGGAGTACCACAGTAACAGTAGAGGCGCTTGATCTTTTGAAAGCATCGATATAAAAAAGCGTTTCCATTATCAAATCGTTGACCGGCACACATCCGGATTGAATAAAAAATATTTCTTTACGTCTCACATTTTCCAAAAGATTCACATAAATATTGCCTTCGGAAAATTGAAACGATTTTGATTTACTCAAACAAATACTGAGGTGAGCGCATATTTTTTTTGCCAATTCAGGATTAGCGGTTCCTGAAAATATTTTCATCTCGCCTGCTGGCATTTTTTCTCCTTGTTTTTGGTGCCTGTATGGTAATTAGGTTATTAGGTAATTAGGTTATTAGGTAATTGGGTTATTAGGTAATTGGGTTATTAGGAGATTGGGTAACTAGCAAACTGGTTATTGGAGTATAGAAAGATTCTATTACTAAATTACCTTATTACCATATTACCCAGTTACCATATTACCAAATCACCATATTACCCAATTACCATCTCAACACATTTTCTCTCAGACCAACCACTAACCATTCACCAATCACTACTCACCACTAATTATTCCAAATTTTTTACCCGAATTTATGAATGCCTCAATCGCTTTATCCAGATGGGCTTGTTCATGCGCTGCTGAAAGCTGAACACGAATCCGGGCTTCGCCTTTGGGCACAACAGGAAAGCTGAAACCGATCACGTAAATTCCTTGCGATAACAGATCCTTTGCCATGTCCTGGGCTAATTTGGCATCATAAAGCATGATAGGAACGATGGGGGTGACGCCTGGCTTAATATCAAATCCAGCCGCTGTCATTTTATCCCGGAAGTAGAGCGTGTTCTTTTCCAATCGATCCCGCAATTCGGTTGTGGTTGATAATTCGTCCAAAATTCCCAGCGTTGCGCCAACGATCATTGGCGCCAGTGCATTTGAGAAAAGATAGGGTCGGCTTCTTTGGCGTAACATGCTGATCAGTTCTTTTCTGCCGCTTGTACAGCCACCGGATGCGCCGCCTAATGCTTTACCAAAAGTAGTCGTGATTAAATCGACCCTGTCCATGACGTCAAAATGCTCAATTGTGCCCCTGCCGGTCTTCCCGATGAAACCTGTTGCGTGGCTGTCGTCAACCATAACCAGTGCGTCATATTTGTCCGCCAGATCACAAATCTCGTCCAGCCTGGCTATGTCCCCGTCCATGGAAAAAACACCATCAGTGGCAATTATTTTATAGCGAGCATTTTGACTATCGGCTTCCTGAAGTTTTTGTTCCAGGTTTTTCATATCACCATGATCATATCGGAATCGTAATGCCTTACTTAATCTTATTCCATCAATAATTGAAGCATGGTTTAATGAGTCGCTGATTATCGCGTCCTCTGCTTGAAAAAGTGTCTCAAATAAACCGCCGTTGGCATCAAAACAAGAACTGTACAAAATAGTATCTTCAGTTTCCAAAAATTCCGATATCTTATTTTCCAACTCGCGATGAATATCCTGGGTTCCGCAAATGAATCTGACTGAACTCATTCCATAACCGCGCTCATTCAGCATCTTCATTGCTGTGTCCAACATTTTATTATTACTCGATAAACCCAAATAGTTGTTCGCACAGAAATTTAAAACTTTGCTTCCATCTGCAAGTGCAATTTCAGCCCCTTGGGGACTGGCGATAATTCTTTCATCCTTGGATAATCCGTCAGTTTGAATTTTTTGTAATTCCTTTTGAAAATCTTGTTTAATTTTTCCGTACATTATTTTATCCTTATTTTTTAAATGTTTACCATCTGTCAGTGAAGATAAGACTAAAAAAATTCCAACGGATGAGCTGCCAACGGATAAAAATAAAAACTTTTATATCAGTTCACCTGTCTAAATGAAAGCAAATAATTGTTCATGAATAACCTTATTTTTGCTTTTAAAACCTTAGTAGCAAGCAAAATCTACAAACGCCCTAACCTTATTACGTTATTTTATGTAAATAATAAGGTAATAAGGTTGAAATATTTTGGTTATTGTTATTCTACTAATGTAAAAAAAACAAAAATAAGGTTTCAAAGATATTTAGCAGCAACAGAAACAATCTTTGTATTATCCGTTGGCAGCTCATCCGTTGGGTTGTTTCTATCTGTTGGTTTTATTTTTCCAATATTACAGTAGCTACTCCATATTTTTCAGCGTGGGTTAATGAGACATGAATATTTTCTACGTCCAAATCATTTAATTTTTGCAGACATTTGCCGGAACAAAAAATTTTTGGTTTACCCAACTCGTCGTTTCTAATCTCAATTTCGTGCCAGAGAATTCCATCCCGCAAACCTGTGCCCATTGCTTTGAGTAATGCTTCTTTGGCGCCAAACCGGACCGCTAAATGTTGAAATCGGCTTGCCTTTCCTTCACTATATTTTATCTCATTTTCCGTAAAGACTCTACGAATGAACCTGTCGCCAAATCTTTCGATGGCTTTTTGCAGCCGTTGAACTTCAATAATGTCTGTTCCGATTCCTATTATCATATTTTTGTTAGTTTATAGAAAAAACTCTGTTAAATGATGAATATTTCCTAAATAATTCTTATGCAAAGTCACAAAGAAGAAAATGTAAGAATGGAAATCCTATACGTTCTTTGCTTTTTCGTTTAAATAAAATGTCGTTTAACCATTATCATCTCTGCTGTGGAGTTGTTTTATTTCTTTTGACCTCATGATTTCACGTCAATTATTAATCAGTAAACCCTAATATTTCTATTAAAATGGGCTTGAGTGCTTTCATAGCCTTAATAGCTTGAAGGGCTTCTTCACGCGTGGCTGATTCTCCCGGATAACGAAAAGCCACAGCAAAGGGATTAAGGTATGAAAGTAATTCTTTATGCATTTCTAATTCAGGTACAATAGGCAAGCATAATTTCATCAAAGCTAATAAATCATGAACCTTGTCAAACCGAATATTTTTCAATTGTAGAATCGCTTTGATATATTTTTCAATAGACTGTTGAGCGTGGAATCCTGCTGCATCATAATTTGGGTGTTTCCGTGCCCTGTATTCCCGCAAGGCACTATAATAATCACCTTCAGCTTTATTAATCCATTCTTTTATTAGTTCGTTCATAAATCACCTTTCCAAGATTGATAATATCTTCTATAAAAAAATCACCATTTTGCAGACGTCTTTTGATCTGTTTTGGAGTTTTGACAATAATATCTAATGGAAATGAATGCTCCAAAGATAATGCTATTTCTGAGCTTAATTTCAATGTTGATTCGTTAGTATCAACTATTATTAATAAATCTACATCGCTTTGTGGCGTTGGTTTCCCGTAAGCATACGAACCAAACAAGATAATTTTTTCAGGATCAAATCTTTCAGCAATGCGAGTGGTCTGCATCTTAATTTCGTCAAAATCTGCGCAACGTTTACCAATAATTGATGCTGTAATTTCCATAAATTATTACCTGTTTGATAAGTGTTTGTACGGTTATCCAATTAGCCCAGAAAACAAAAGTTATTTATAAGCGGACTAATTTAGATATTATTCATTTGTCCAATTTAAAATCACTTTCCCGGAATTCCCGGAAAGCATAACTTCAAAACCTTTTTCAAATTCAGTATAATGGTATTTATGGGAAATGACGGGTGAAATATCAAGTCCGGTTTGAACCATGGATTGCATCAAATACCAGGTTTCAAACATTTCACGACCATAAATACCTTTTATTGTCAGCATGTTAAAAATGACGAAATTCCAATCAATCACCAAGTCGCCCGTCGGAATTCCCAGCATGGCTATTTTTCCGCCGTGACACATATTCTCGATCATATCTTCCAATGCTGCGCCGCTGCCTGACATTTCAAGCCCGACATCAAATCCCTCTTTCATTCCCAACTCTTTTTGAACATCCGGCAGGTTTCCTTCCTTAACATTCAAAGCAACCGTAGCTCCCATTTTTTTTGCGAGGTCAAGACGATACGGATTCATGTCTGTTGCAACGACAAAGCGCGCACCCGCATGTTTAGCAATTGCAACAGCCATCAGCCCGATAGGACCGGCGCCTGTGATCAACACATCTTCTCCCAGCAGTTTAAATGACAGGGCAGTGTGCGTTGCATTTCCAAATGGATCAAAAATACTTAAAATGTCTTTTGAAATATTGGGGTCAGCGGGCCAGACATTTTTCGCCGGCAAAGACAGGTACTCGGCAAATGCTCCCGGTCGATTAACACCAACGCCGCTTGTCGCATTACAAAGATGTCGCCTGCCCGCCAAACAGTTCCGGCATTTTCCACACACGATATGTCCTTCCCCGGAAACAAGATCGCTGATTTTATAGCCATGAACATTACTGCCGATATCTACAATAGTACCAACATATTCGTGTCCAACAGTCATCGGAACAGGAATCGTTTTTTGCGACCATTCATCCCAGTTCCAAATATGCACATCTGTCCCGCAAATTGCTGTTTTTTGAATTTTTATTAATACGTCATCAATTCCGATTTCCGGTATTGGTATTTCATCTAACCAAAGACCGGGTTTGGCATGTTTTTTTACTAAGGCTTTCATGGTGCCAGTTGGCATTAATTTTTCTCCTTAATATTAAATTCAATTTTTAGTCAAATGTTTTATCCGTATAATAAATTTTTTTTCAAATAGGCGATCATAAAAGAAAGATAAAAACTAATTTCAAAATCAAAGAGTCCCTTATTAATTGTTTGTCGCACAATTTATAATTTCAAAATTTTAAGTCTATCTATCCAATAATCAGGTCGCCTGTGTTGATGTGCTACCGCAAGAATTACAACCAATTCGTTCTCTATCGCATAAATTATATTATAGGGAAATTTTTTTAATACGCATTTTCGAACATTGTCTTGAATTAAACTCCAGGCATAAGGATGATTAAGAATACGTGTAACGCCTCTTCTGAATTCTTCGATAAATTTTTTTCCTAATCCTTGCAATTCGTATTCATAATAATCAAATGCATCATCCAACTCCAGTTCAGCTTGATCAAGTATTTTGAACTGCTTTCTACTCATACTTTTTCAATACCTCATCTAAATCCTTTGCTTTTATCCGTTTCTGTTTATAAGCTTTATATCTTCTTAATGCTTCACGTTCCCATTCTGATTCAACATCAGGATCGGGTTTTTCTAAACTTGCCATTAAACCTTCTATTAAATGGGCTTTCTCAACGGGACGCAATTTTAAGGCATCTTTTAATAGTGTCGCTTGTGAAATCATAGATTAACCTCCATAATTCTTATAATCTTAATTTTAATATCAAAATAAATTTTATGGTTTTGGTGAAAAGGAAATAAAAAAATATCATTCCAACAAAATCAATTTTTTAACCTCTCTAAACCGGTTCTTCACATCCATTAAATAAAAATAAATTCCGGAAGAAACAGGCTCGTTTTTATCGTTTGTTCCATCCCAGAGAACATGATAATTCCCCGGTTGCTTTTGTTCA
>JADHVV010000223.1 GCA_016783825.1 Candidatus Zhuqueibacterota bacterium
CTAACCCAGATCACTTAACTCTTACATCAAAAAGGCTGAGGCGAAGGCTAAGGCGGAGTAAGGTATAAGATTAAAGGATTAAGAATTTTTTTTCCTTCGCCTTTGCCTCAGCCTTCGCCTGCACTTTAGTGCGCTAGGGATTTACTGTATCAAATGGATAGGAGCAAAGTCCCTTATGCAAACGCCCAGCGAAAAGCATTTGTCGGTACTTTTCAAGAAAACCAGCGGACTACTTTTGAATACCGGCTCAAACAGATTGATGAAGAATTGATTCATATTTTATTGGCTGCGGATTTTCAAAATATGACCTTTTACGCGAAAGAAAACCAGGTCTATTTTTATTCTGAATATGTGGGAAAAAATTATGAAACAGAAGCGGGAGAACTTTTTTCAGATGAAAGCTTTCGTAAACTGGATTCGGATTTAAAGTCGCTTTTAGAACCGGATTCTCAAAAGCGTACGTGGATTCCAATGAAAGAGGTGTTTCATACGGATTAATAACTCTTTAGCTTTACTAAACCTTTTATTTCCTGTTAAGAAACAGTATCATAAATTATCTTAAAAATTCAAAAATTGATCAATAACCAGGGATTTTAGGTTTAGTAAAGCTGGTTATAAAAGCTGCTGAAACGGATTAAAATACCCAAACCTGATCCCGGGAAATTTGTTTTGGAATAAACTAATCCACTGCCGAACACCAATGAATTCATCAGACAAATCCGACAATCCCAAAACATTAATATACCACTCCGGATCCATATTTAAATTCCGTGCCTGAATCATATTTACTTTTGTTTCAGTAATCAATTTCTCCAAAGCAGCAATCTCGGTTACATGATCTGTAAACCCGGGAAATACAAAATAATTCAAAGAAGACCAACGTTTGAATCGATGGGAAATTTTTAATGATTCAACGACATCTTCGAATGTGTAATTTATTGGCTTGTGGTAAAGATCGTAAAAAATCTTTTGCGCAGAATTCATACTGACGCGAATGCTGTCCAATCCTGCTTTGAATAAGCGTTCAATTTTTTCCGGCATGCTGGCATTGGTGTTCAGATTGATTTTCCCTTTTGTCGTACGCTTGCGGATGGCTTTGATCGCTTCTTCAATAATATCGGCAACCATCAATGGCTCACCTTCACAGCCTTGTCCAAAACTGATAATTGCCTGGGGTGCATTTTGCAAATGGGGCACAGTGAATTCTACAATATTTTCTACAGATGGCACAAAGCTGATCCTGTTTTGAGAAGAACATATTCCTGATGACTCAGATTGTTTTGAAATACAACCCACACAATCTGCGTTGCAGGAAGGGCTTGTAGGCACAGGACATTCCCAGCGGTTCATCACTAAATTACGCGCTGCCGGGCAGCCGTATTGCAGAACACAATTTTTTATTAGGTGATTGACCAACCGGTTGTTTGGATATCGCAGCAACATTTTTTCTGCATTTTTTTCGATCAAATCAAAATTGAAGTTTTGGAAGTCCTGCCGGGGATCGTGATCGATTCTTTTTCCTGTGACATAAAATTTGTCTTCGTACCAGCCCACCGCAGTGTAGGCGTAAAGTGGGAGGATTGGCGCATCAGAATTTGACAGGTAAGCGCTGCGGTACAACTGGACATAAGCGGGCGTCATGAAGGCAGCAGCCGCAAATACCGGGGAACCATTATATTCCTGCACTTCAACAAATTCTTTGCTATCCGGGTTGTAACCTATTGGTTTGCGCTGGGGCAACTCAAACAGGTCGCTGCCTTCAGGTAACTCGATTAAATCATTTCTTTCCGGAAGGACATAGCTGTTAAGCGCCATGCCAACCATGTACGTTTCAGGAATTTCAAATATATTCCCTGAACCATCGGAAACTACAAGATAAGGAAAATCACTGTCTAATTTCATATTTCAATTTTTTCCTGGAACTTTTGCTGTGTTTATGAATCTAATTTATGAATATTTTGGACAAAAATCAAGGTTTATACTCGTTAGGTGTTAAAATGTAACAATCACCTAAACCATTTTTAACCGCTAATTACGCGAATTGCGCTAATTATTTCTTTTTTTTATTAGTGTAATTAGCGGGTCATTTTTTTTTAACTTGTCGCGCTATGCAAAACTATTCGTTCATGTTTTCTTTTGAAATATCATATTTTACTGTTACAAACCAAAACCTAAATAGTGCTTGAACGAAAACCCTCATTTTTACGTCATTGCGAGGAGCGGAGCGACGAAGCAATCCCATTAATAAGTGCTTAATATTCTGGAGATTGCACCCTTCGGGTATTAAAACTTCGCTCCTTCGTCGCTCGCAATGACAGGTGCATTTTTAAATTTCGCTAGTTTTCGTTCAGACACTAAATAAAAATAAACAATTTAACTTCTAAACTAACATGAGGTGATGTATGAAACAAATCAAATTTTTTAATTTCATTTTGTTAACTCTTCTTATTTCGATTCTTGTATTTTCAGTTATCGTTTTTTCTGCGCCTGATGAAGGCATGTGGACTTTTGATAATCCCCCAACCAAACTTCTCCAGGAAAAATATGGCTTTTCACCAACTAAAAAATGGCTGGAACATGTTCGACTTGCCAGTGTCCGTTTCATGGATGGTGGTTCGGGATCGTTTGTCAGTCCCAACGGTTTGGTGATGACAAATCATCATGTTGCCATGGGGCAGCTGCAAAAGCTATCAACTGCCGAAAATAATTATGCTTCTGAAGGATTCCTGGCAAAGAGCCTGGCAGATGAAATTAAATGTACTGATCTTGAAGTGAACATTTTGTTTTCCATGGAAAATGTTACCGAAAAAGTGAGAGCAGCAGTCAAAGAAAAAATGAGCGATGTTGAGGCATTAAAAGCCCGCCGCGCAAAAATTGCAGAAATTGAGAAGCAAAGTCTTGATGCCACCGGGTTACGATCTAATGTTATCAGTCTTTATCAAGGCGGGGAATACTGGCTTTACCAATACAAAAAATATACCGATGTGAGACTAGTGATGGCGCCGGAAAGACAGGCAGCCTATTTTGGCGGAGATTTTGATAATTTCACTTACCCGCGTTACGATTTGGATGTGACCTTTTTTAGAATTTACGAAAACGATAAACCAGTCAAACCGGAACATTATTTCAAATGGAATTCGGATGGCGCCAAAGAAAATGAATTGGTGTTTGTTTCCGGGAACCCGGGATCCACAGACCGGCTTTATACGTATGCAGAGTTGGAAATGCGGCGTGACTTTCGTTACCCATTAATTTTAAAATATATAAACGAATATCTTGAGACACTGCGCGAATACAGCAATAAAGGAGATGAGCAACAACGAAGAGCTTTGCGAATGATTTTTGGTCTTGAAAATGCTAAAAAGGCTATGACCGGTGAATATAATGGTTTGCTCAATGAAAAGTTGATGGGAACAAGATTAAAAGCTGAGAAAGATTTCCGTGATTTAGTGGCTTCTAACCCAAAATGGAAACAGGAGTACAGCGGTGCCTGGAATGTCGTTGAAGAGGTTATAACAAAAAATCGTGCGGTAGCCAATAAATTATTCTACCAAAATTTTCGCGGCTCGCGGTTGGCTGGTTTTGCTTTAAATATTGTGCGATACGTTGTTGAAGTGGAAAAACCTGATGCCGAGCGACTACCCGGGTATCACGATTCGGAATTGGAAGAACGCAAATTCCGTCTTTTTTCACCAGCGCCAATCTATAAAGATATGGAAGAAGCTGTTTTTACGTTTACGCTTAATATGTCTTTGGAAGCATTGGGCGAAGAAGATGATTTCATGAAGGCGGTTTTAGGTGGAAAGAATGTTGAAGAATTAGTTGGCAAGATAATTAAGAACACTAAATTGGATGATCCTGAATTTAGAAAAAAATTAATTGCGGGTGGTGAAAAAGCTGTGAAGAAATGTAAAGATCCATTGATTAAACTTGCTCTGAACGTTGATCCGCTCCTTCGTAAGAATGAAGAATGGAATCGGGAAAATGTTGAGAGTGTTTTAACAAAAGCCAGGGAAAAAATAGCAAAAGCGCGTTTTGCTGCTTATGGAAAAGAAGCCTATCCTGATGCAACTTTCACCCTGCGATTGGCATACGGAACTGTTAAAGGCTTTCCCATGAATGGAACAAAAGCGCCGGTGAATACAACATTATATGGGCTTTATGATCGTTCAATTTCTTTTGGAAAGAAAGGTGATTTTGCTTTGCCGCAGCGTTTCTGGGATCGCCAGGATAAACTTGATCTTTCCACACCGGTAAATTTTGTCAGCACCTGCGATATTATTGGCGGCAATTCCGGTTCGCCGGTGGTGAATAAAGATGCTGAAGTTATTGGACTGATCTTTGACGGCAACATTGAGAGCTTATCCGGTCGTTTCATGTATGATGCAGATAAAAATCGATCCGTATCAGTTCATACCGCTTATATTATTGAAGCATTACGCAAATTATATGATGCAGGTTTTTTGGCTGATGAGATTGAAGGGAAGTAGATAGGTAATATGGGAATTGGGTAATTAGGAAATTGGGTAATATGGTAATAAGGTAATTGGGTAATATGGTAATAAGGTAATTGGGTAATATGGTAATAAGGTAATTGGGTAATATGGTAATAAGGTAATTGGGTAATACAAGATTCTTTTGTTTTTTTAATCCCTATTACCCAATTAACTAATTACCCAATTAACTTCTCATGCAAACAAAGAATGGATCAATAACAAAACATTTGTAGGGAGCAACAGTTGTCTGATAAACAAGTCCGATTAACCGACTATGCCAAAGCCGCTGGCTGAGCAGCCAAAGTGTGTCAGGAAGACCTGGCGCAGGTGCTGCGTCATTTACCGAAGTTTGATGATCCCAACCTGATTTTTGGCTACGATACAGTGGGAGATGCCGGCGTTTATAAAATCAGTGATGATATTGCCATTGTTCAGACTGTTGACATTCTAACGCCGATCGCTGATGATGCTTTTACCTTTGGAGAAATTGCGGCGGCAAATTCATTGAGTGATCTTTATGTGATGGGCGCTAAACCGATAACTGCTTTGAATATAGTTGGCTTCCCGGCTAAACTTGATCTGGCTTATCTTGAGAAAATAATCCAGGGAGGCTCTGAATTAGTAAAACAAGCAGGTGCTGTAATATTGGGTGGACATACAATAAAAGATGAAGACTTAAAATATGGTCTGGCAGTAACCGGAGTCGTTCATCCGGCTAAGTTGATAACCAATGAAAATTGCCAGCCCGGCGATGTACTTATTCTTACCAAACCACTGGGCACCGGGGTTATTTCAACAGCGTTAAAAAAGAAACAGGCTTCAGATGATGCTGTTGAAAAAATTAATCAAAGCATGAAAACTTTGAATAATATTGCTTCAGAAACAATGGTAAAAATTGGTGTCAATGGTTGCACTGATGTAACCGGTTTTGGACTACTGGGGCATGCGCTTCAATTGGCACAGGCAAGTGATGTTAGTTTAAAGATCGACTCAAAAAAAGTGCCAATTTTTGATGAAGCGATAGAATATGCAAGCAAAGGATTTTACCCGGGCGGCACACTAAAGAATGAAAAATTTGTCAGACCTTCAATTGAAGTTAAAAGTTCAGTTGAAAAAACAGAATACATGCTGCTTTGTGATGCCCAGACTTCCGGTGGATTATTAATATCAGTAGAGGAATCAAAAGGGGAGAGGTTGTTGAATGTATTGATGTCTAAGGGAATTGACTCGGCTGAGATTATTGGTGAAGTTACTGAGAAAAAAGATAGGGTGATTTATGTTGTTTAAAAGTAGATTTGCTGAACCTTTGTTAAAGATGCGATAGCCGAAAAACCGCTACGCTGTAGCTGACACAAAGCAGTTAATTTTGAATTTTTTACCAAAATCGATTTGAAACAGGGTGGTTTTCGTGTTAGTTGCAGTCTCAACAGGTTACCCACCGGTGATGTTTAATCCAACCAAATATGCAATCGTTCTGCTTTTACAATTTTGAGCTTATCCATAATTGCTTTCTTTTATTGCTTAAACAGCCAATTGCTTTAATTCCCGCGTGTGCAGTATTTCTGACTGTGCAAAAGGCCTGATCTCTGTTTCAGTTAAAGTCAATACGTCAATTGTTTTACCATCAGCGGTGACGAATTCAACTTCAAATCCTTTTCTATCTTTATAACAATGAACTATCGTACCAACATCACCGGATTTAAGACCATAGTTATCATTGTCGTTTAGTAATACGACTAAATCTAATTCATTTATCATTTGTTTCTCCTTTTGATTGTTATCATGCTGGATGTGCTGTTACAAATCGTGGAATACTTTCGTCTTTTTCAATAATCCAAACAGTCCTCACTCTAATTTCTCTACCTATCGGTGTTTGCAGCACACCATCAATAATATATTTCTCGCCATAAGGAATTGATATCTTTTCAATTATCTCATATTCTTGGGCAATTTTCTTTAATCCTTGCTCAAGAACAGCAACATTCGTATCATCAAATCCAAATCTACGAAAGAACTTTGATTTTGATTTGCCAATGGCATGAGTCTGCGATAGCAAATAATCCACCAACTTTGAATGTGGAATATATGCTGATTCTTTATTTGGAATTGTCACATTATTTTTTTATTATTATTTATGAACACTATTAATTTAACGAATTAATAGCATTAATGCAAGGCACTCATTATATAATTTTTAGTTGCGCTTACGCCAGTCTGAGTTGCGACAGGGCTTGCGGACATCGTAGCCTGACTATTCCGCGACGCCAAACGCGTAAAGTAAAATTTATGGATTTCAACATCCGCCCTGTCGTCAACTCGAGACACAAGTTAGCACCAGGCGACGC
>JADHVV010000042.1 GCA_016783825.1 Candidatus Zhuqueibacterota bacterium
TCCTTATTTTTGCCTGAAATTTAATTTCGTTAGTGGCAGTTTTCAGCCGGAATAGGTGGCAGGTTTAAACCGGAATGACCGGCAGGTTTCAACCGGATTGGGTGGCAGGTTTGAGCCGGAATATGCACTAAAGGCATTGACCAAAAAATACACAACTAAAAACAAAATTCTTGTTCAATCCCAACCCCATAGCCAAAATCAAGCAACCATTGAACCAGTTGGATCAAGTGGATCTGATGAATTAATCAGAAGAGATTACGGTTTCGATTGGTTTGGTAATAAAGGTTTACATCCTGATCAGTATTGGCCGGGTGGGTAGATAGAGGTCTCAAGGTTGTGTCTGGCAACCCTTTTAGAATGGACAATGTTAGTCAGAACAAGCAGACTATTTAATACGCGGAGGCAGTTATACAAAAAAAATATAGTCTAGTAGATTACCAAATTAGCACGTGAGTTTCACTACTGCCTTGTAGGCTACACTTTAGGCAGGTGGGATTATCCTGTCTCAACCTGTGGAGACAGAAGCACCCACTGGATAATAATATCGAATTTCTTTTCACTATATGCGAAATTCCCAACGATCTGGATTTAGCTTGGCACGATTATGCAATTGTTATGTGTTTTTTTCTACTAACCTTGTTATTGAATCACATTTAAAGCACTTTCTATTGTGAATTGAGATTAAACCACCGCATTTTGAACAACGGTATTTCCTATATTGTTCTTCTATAAATTTACCGATTCCCATTTTATTAATATATTCTAAATTATCCTTCACACTCATTTTGTAATTACTTCTATATCTGTCGTCCATACGATTGATTTGGTTTTGTTAGGAGAATATTTACTAATTTTTCCTATTCAATCAATTACTTTTTTCCCATAATCTAATTTATTATCGGTTGTCAATAAAGGAAATCCTGGCATCATAATAGGAAAAGGAACATTTTTTTGCACAACAAACATGTCAATATTAGTTAATTTAATTTTCTCAAATTCATCAGTATTGATTTCTATTTTATCGTTATAAACTACCTGAAGGCTGTCTACGTAATCGTCTAAATACTCTTTTATAACTTTAATGTAATTTTTATCTTTTATATCAAATGAACTTAAATATTTGTTTTTCTGGTATAATGATAAAAAATTCTCTTCCCACATTTTGGTGTTGCGTTCAACAACAGTGGCTTTATCGTAACCCATTTGGTAAGCTTTTTCTGCTAAATATTTATCCCGAATTAAATCTACAATGGCTAATTTGTATTGTTCAGGAAATTCTTTTTTTGAAAACCTTCTTTTTCTAAATACTAGTGGATGTGCCCTAAGTTCATTCCTGAACTTTTCAACTGTCCAAACTTCTCCATCAATTTGTAATAGTGGATAAGAAATCAATTCTTCGATATTAGTTTCTATTGAATCAGGCGTTATTTCTTTGTTCCAAAATACATTATTAAATTCTTCTTTCGTTTCCTGTGCTGATTTCAAATAATGGGGCGCTACTATTTCCACCAGTTTATAAAAAGTATCCCGGGAAAAGTTAACTTCCTTTTCTTTCATAACATTGGCTGCAAATTTACTATAAATTTCAGCGGCGTACTTTTTTCTTAATTTGTCAGAAACATCATTCCATCGAGTCTTAATGTCCTGGTTTGAAATTGCTACATGATTATCCCACCCTTTAATTTTCATTAACAAAAAGCGTCCATCTTCAGATCGAATAGGTCCAATCAACTGTCCCACTTTTAATGGTTCTGAAAATAAAGCATCATGGATAACAGGTTCGTTTTGATCATTCCACTTAACATTTTTTTTGGGAATTTGTTCAACTCCAAATATATTTTGAAAAAGTTTTTCAAAAGACATTCCAGTCTTTTTTAATTCATCCACAAAAATGTTGACCCTATTGCTATCATCGAAACTAATGTAGGATGATTTATATTCCCGCCCAGCAAGGATATATTTTTTTTTGACATCATTTGTGTCCAGCACAACTTTTTTATAGGCAACATTATTATATAGTAGTTGTCGCATCGTTTGCTCTTTTCTTCCTCTTAAATAAGCCTGAAACTCTTTATTTTGAATAAGCTCATTATTTGCCCCTGCTTCTAATGCCAACAACTTCTCTGCAATTAAAGAATTTAATGCAACCTTTTTATGTATATAATTATCACGGCTACAATAAGGGGGTCTGATAGTATATTCAGCACGACGGATAAACTCGTTCACTGAAATTGTCTTATTTCCAATTCTCGCGAGATTTTTTTCTATTGATTTGATTTCATTTTTTTTTTCACAAGAAAAAAGCAATAAAAAAAATATAACTGTTATTAGCTGGAAGTGGTTTATGTTTTTCATTTCTTACCTTTAATTTCAATATCATTAAATTTAGTAAAATTAGAATTCAAATTTTAATCAAAAATTTCTTTTTTAGTCTTTTGTGCGGTTACCTTGAATTGTTTTCTAATTTAAACATTTTTTTGAAATATCAAATATAAATTGAGTATGTCTCAAATCATAGGTCATTATGCGACCATTTTGCGTTTATAATCATCAGAATATAATATATTTTTTTGTTCATTGATATAGATTTCCATGAAGCTTTTCCAGTCCGTGTTTTTTTTAACAGCTCTTAGGTCAAGCATTGCCTGTGCTCCTGTCATGCCCCAGCGCATTCCGTTACGTTCCATTCTATTTTTGACAAGAGAGCCACAGGCACTTTCGACAACACCGGTTCCAATGGGATATCCCTTTGCCAGGTAATCATCATATTTCATCATGTGTTTATGATTGGTGAAGTAACGTATCACTTTATCAAGAGTTTCAAGCTTTGATTCGTTTAATTCTCTCTTTTTCTTAATCTGCTTGAGCGCTCCGATCACATAACCGATTTTTCCATCAAGCAAGTCCAGGAGCTTTTCACGAACCCATTGCCGTCGTTTAGGGCTTTTTTCACCATGGATAGCAGTTCCTGCTTCCCAAACATATTCACAGGCATGAATGATGTCTAAAATGGTGGCATCAACACGATTCTTTATATGGTACGTTTTAACCATGCGCTCTATTGATTTTTCCAGACTTGGAGCGCCATCTATTAACACAATGATGGGTTTATTTCCATCTGGATCTCTTTTTATCAACTGCTCAATAGCATTTCCGATGGCATGATCTTTACCAGCAAGAGACGCACGGTAATGTTTATTAAGAGCGATACGCGGAATTTTTTGTTCTCCTTGATTTTGTTGATCATTGTCAGTATCTTTATACTCACGAAGTAAGGCATTAACAATTTCTTCGGATGAGCGTGAAGCCGGATTAAACGAGTAATTAGCTGTGACAGTAGCTTCTTTTTTTATTCCAGGTTTTTCTCCTTTAGTTAGTCGTGCTTTTGGAGTCTCCGGTTTGTGCATATCTCCCTGTTGCTCTTTTTTTTGAATTGGGACTCCCTTACCATCTGCACTGAGTACGAGATGGCTGCCTTCACTTTCCATGTCAGGAGCATCGGCCTGGTCATAATAAGGTTGTACAGATGGGGAAATATCTTCACATAATCTTTGCGGAACAGCCTGGGATAGATCAATATCAAAAATATCTATAAATAAATTAACCGATTCCCTGTAATCTGTTTCAGTAGAACGTGACAACAACCAGTCTGTAAGCAAATAAGAATAAGTCGATTTAGGGAGATTTAATTGATTGTCAATTGGATAATAGTATCTCTGCTTTGCTTTGTCATAGTAACCGGTCCGCTTAATATTCAATTTGCCGTATATCGAAAAATAGGGCGATGCGGGACACACTTTGTTCTCAAGATTGTTGCCATTTTCTGAAATTGGTGGATTGTTAGCTTCATACCCTGTACCTGATTTTTCGACAAATAGTTGCAAGCTGGCACGTCCTATTTGTTTAATTTGTTGAAATATTTCTTTTTCAACGATGTGAATTTCTTCTTTGCCGGCTGATGATTTCACATATTCTAAAAGTTGTTCTATTTTTTCATGAATGCCGGTTTCTAATAATTCGTTTTCCTGTATTGGGGATGACATAAAAAGCTCCTTTTGCTTAAACATAGTTATTGGATTTATACCTTTTGCTAATATAAGAACTTTTTATGAAAAATCCTCATCCTTTTTTATTTATTTTTATTAATGTTACGAGACCTCTGATTTGAGACACACTCATATTATTTTGACTTTTGAGAATAGAATTTAATGGCTTTGTTCTTAAGATGATATGAAATACATATTAACCTAACTATAGTATTTTAGAGCGATCAATTGTTATGTAACTGTTCTCAAGAGCATCAGAATTTCTACAATCTGTAAAAATATGGCATTAATTCATATATTTTTTGGAACAAAGCCAATTTAATTAATCTTTCAAACCTTTATCAATTGCCATTAACAATTTCGCCAGATATTTTTCATAATATTTACCCCCTCTTCTCCGTGTCTGACAGATAACGAGATCATTATCCAAATCGACCCGCAAAATAGCTGATGTAGCAGATCCGTGTCCGATTACATTTTTACTGAGCACAGTCTGATCTTCTGGAATACCATTTTTTCCTGCATCAGGATGCCATTGCCTCATCCATGTTAAACCAATTCCCCATTCTACATTAATATCCGGATAAAACTGATTCAATGGTTTTGGTAAGAGCTGCTCAAATGTTTCCGGCGTGAAAAATTTCAAATCGCCATACGTGCCGCGGTTTAATAACAATTGTCCAAACACAGCGAACTCTCCGGCTGTGCTAAAACAACTGAAACCCAAATCCTCTTCCAGTACCGTATTAGACAATCCTAATGGGTCGAAAAAGTTTTCTCTCATCAGCCGAAAAATGCTTTTGCCACTCACCATTTCCATAACTTTTCCGGCAAGGTCATATCCCATTCCGTTGTAATTATGGATTTTTCCAACTGGTAATTCTTTTATTAAGTTAGCGATCACATTATCCAGATATGGATTGTGTAGTCCTCCCCATTCTTCATGCCCCCATAGTCCGCTGGTATGGGTGAAACAATGGCGCAGCGTGACCGCTTTATCTCCTTCAATTGGGAAATCCGGTAAATATTTTCCTACTGGATCATCAATGTTGATCAATCTCTGGTCAACAAATTGAGCGAACATCACACCGGTTAGCAATTTTGTTATAGAAGCCATTTCCGTTGCTGTTTCCAGGGTAACTAATCCATCGGATCTTTCACCAAAAGCCTCGTGAATAATAATAACGCCATGTCTGGCAACGAACACAATAAAGGGTTCACCGCTTTTTTCGTACCATTGTTGACAAACTGACCGGATTTTATCAGCCGTACCTAATTTTATACCGGCTTCTTGTTCAGATCCTTCGTGCAAAATAGCTGCTGGTTTATTGACTATTTTCTGCGGCATTTGAAGTGGTTGCCATTTGTGCTCAACGCCCAACAGCTTTCGTTTCAAGGCAAGGTGATAATCATGATCCCTGATGATCGGAGTATCAGTTAGCGTCGGCGGTTTTCCTTCGGTTTTCATTTCATGGAGATAGGACATGAGGATTGCGCCTTCTTTTTGATTTAATATTGAGAGCAGTGCTATCCTGCCAGTAAAATATGATATGGGATCGCTGTGTTCTTCCCAGATTTTCTTGTTTATGAAATCTACCGGGAGGAACTCTAAATTCGCTTTTGGTCGTTCTCCCCAGGAAATCCAGTACCTGGGCATGCAGTACATGGTTGCCGCACGTCTTATTTGAATACCGTTGGCTGTTATACCATCCGCCATAAAGGCATATCGTCCGGGTTTATCAGCTTTTTTCACTTCGTTCAACTCACTGTCAAACCAGCGAACATTCAATGGAAATTTACCCATTACCTTTTCAACGAGATAAGGTCTTTCCCACTGCAGCTCAGGGAACTCACCAGGGACAAATACATAATTCCACGTATTCAATTGTTTGGGCACAATGGAGCAATTTAGAAAATCGTTAAAATCTTTTTTTGCCTGCTCTTCAGCGATGATTTT
The DNA here is from genome assembly GCA_016783825.1 of Candidatus Zhuqueibacterota bacterium. Classification (GTDB taxonomy): domain Bacteria; phylum Zhuqueibacterota; class Zhuqueibacteria; order Thermofontimicrobiales; family Thermofontimicrobiaceae; genus Nigeripontimicrobium. The sequence goes on from JADHVV010000042.1 coordinate 6,004, forward strand.
TTGATATCCTCCTTCATCGACTGTTTTTAAAACGAATCCCCAATCTCGCACCCGGTCTTCAATCTTAACTAGGATGGGATTCAATCCCTGTTTAAGTTTTGCACTAAAGCGATCGTCATTCTGTTTCAAGGCTCGGGCAACATAGTTCTTGTGTACAAGCATCCCATTTATCCACACTTTTGCTCCGTCATCCGAGCCGAATAAAAAGAACGCTTCCTGATCTGAAACTACATTTAGATAACAAAACGCATAAGCGACCTTCTGGTCGATTTTATTAAACATTTTATCAAAATCAATGATACCATTTTCTCCCGCCTTTACTGATTGTGTCCCGATAACATGAGCCTCACCGTGCTGATCCGTAAATCGAATCGAGGTATTTTTCTCAAACACGGCTTTGTTTTCACCACCGATACTTTTTAAAAAATCTGTATAAAAACCGTAGTGATAACTTCCATCCGGTAGTTCTTCATCTGTTGCCGGATTTGGGAAAGGACCTGCCACCAACCATTCCCTGATGTATGTATTATAACTCAAATTGTGAACCGGTCTTTCTGATGTTTTTTGGACAATTGGAGCTGAAAATCCGTTAATAAAAAATGAGACGAAAATCGTACTCAGAATTAATAGAAACAGAAATCGGCGATTGGATATCATAATATTTCCTTTCAGAAGTTATTAGATCAAATTAGAATTACTCATCACACTAATTGAATGGTGCCAATTAAAACTCAACACCTATCCCAAAACAATTTGCGGATCCTAAAATACCGAGATCGCGAAAGGCATAATCACATCGAATACGCGCATTCCTCAAAAGATTCATTGAGAATCCGGCGCCAAGCGTAGGTCCATATTCTGATGAATCCATAAATAATGCTTTATACCCCCCTCGTAAAAACAGTTTTCCGAATGCAGGCATGTTCAACGCATATTCCATTCCCATATTTATGGACTCACAATTGTTGTTGGGATGTAAAGCATCCACTGCAATTGTAATGCTTTGATTGCCAATATAAAGCGGTTTTATTGAGAAACCAACGCGGAAAATTAGAGGCAGTTCCCATGAACTTAATCTAAACTGTCCTGGTACATCGCGATAATTTCCATTTTCATCTGGCAAGATATCAATTGGATTCAATAGGTCTTTACCATCATAACGTAATTTTGTGCCATAATTAGAAATACTCATTCCTATTTTCATGCCGTCTTCATGTTTCCCTGTGGTTGAAAAGAATTTTGTTTTTACGATCACACCCAAATCAAACGCTACCGCCGATCCTGTTACATGCCATATTTGAGAAGAAACATATTTTACACTTGCGCCAAAGCCAAACCAGTCGGTAATGGCTCTTCCATAACTCAATGTTATTGCAAATTCATTAGCATCGAATATTTCCCCGGTTCCGTCCTGCCGGTCTAAAGTTGTTACCTCCATTTCACCATATCCCATCTGAATAACATTCAACGCAAGAGTACCTATATTTCGCATGTGAAGCCCAACTGCAACAAACGATGTATTTACGTCAACAAGCCAGGGTTGCACCATAAATTGCGCTTCATTGTGGTACATAAAAGCCAGGCCCGCTGGGTTCCAGTAGATAGCAGACAGGTCGTTCACATGACTCACATAAGCGTCCCCCATGCCGATACCTGCTACGCCATAACCTATTTCGAGAAAATTTCCAGTTGTTGTGCCAACCCTGTATGGCTTCTCCGCACGAATCACACCGGGGAATTGCAAGGCGATCAGAATAAACAATATCATGATAAATGGTTTTCTAACATCTTTCATTATACAATACCTCATTCTTACGAAGTTAATTTAAATAAAAACGTAACTGTTCAGCTAAAAATAATTCTGCGATAATTATTGGTTCTATATTTCTAACAATACATCATCGGATTTGATTTTTTTGTGCTACAAGCTAACAGTTAACTGCTAAAAGCTGGTTCAAGTTTGTTGATACTTAAAATTTTTCTAATCCATTCTACTTTTCATCCTGCTTATTTACCATATTTTTGATATATTCAAGCAGAATTAAATAAGCTGGTTCAACCATACCTCCGTGATCAAATCCTTGTAACTCATAAAGAGTGGTGCTTTGATGACCTACTACTTTCATCATGCGCATTAGATAAGCGTTCTCTTCGTAACGTCCTAATAATTCAAAATTTCTATCCCCTGTTATTAAAACAAGCGGTGGTGCATCGGATCTCACATGGAAGAGGGGTGCAAATTCATCAATTATCGGCTGTTCTCCTGAAATTCCACGTTCTTCCCGAACTGTAAAATGGGTTATTGTATGACCGCTAAAAGGAATAAGTCCGACAATTCTGTTTGCATCAATCTTATGATGGGCAAGCCATTTTTTATCTAAACCGATCATACTTGTTAAATATCCACCAGCAGAATGACCGGAAACAAAAATCAAATCAGGATTTCCTCCATATTTTTGGATATTCTTGAAAATCCAGGCTACTGCGGCTGTCGCATCTTCAATGTAAGCAGGGCAGGAAATTTTTGGATATAAACGGTAATTTGCGGCTGCGATGGCAATGTTTTTATTCTTTAATTTTTCTGGAATGTAGCGATTGCCTGCCCGTAGTCCACCCCCGTGAAACCAGACAACTGTTGGGAAGTTTGACTTATTTTCTGGAAAATATAGATCCAGCCGGCATCGTTCTTCTTTATATGCATCTAATCCGGTTGAATCTCTATCATAATACAAAATATCTAATTCAGTTTTATAAGTAACTGATGTTTCAGCTTTTATTTGTTGCGCACGACAATTCGAGAAAATCGCTGCCAAAATGAATATTGAACTTATTATGAAAATGCTTCTTCTCATAATTATTAGCTCCTTGTTCTATTACACCAAAATTCTTTATTAACATCTGACAAAAAATTTGACCACTAAATTCGCAAAGCAGGCGCAATAAAACGCAAGAAAACTTTGTGAATTCTGCACTTTGTGGTTAAATTTTCTGCAACTTGTCGCGCTGGAAGTAAATCACTATTTCAAAACCACCATTTTTCGTATTTGAACAAACTTACCCGCCTTAATTTTATATTGGTAAAGGCCAGCGCTTACAGGTTTACCCTGGCTGTCTGTTGCATCCCACTGAACAGATTTTAAACCCGGCTGCTGGGTGGAGTTCACTAGCCTAAAAATCTCTCGCCCAAGTATATCGTAGATTGTAATATTAACAAAAGTTTCTTCCAACAAATTATAGCTTATCGTTGTGATGGGATTAAAAGGATTGGGGTAGTTTTGATATAACACTGAAACATTTGCTATTTGGTTCTCCTTTTCTTCCCGGACATTTGTAGCATTTTGAATAGCGAGATTAAAGAATTTCCATATCTCCTCACTTGCATTAATATCCTTGTTTCCCCAATTTCCAGGCCAGTTGTGACCACCGTTGATAATCTTATAAAGCCAGACCTCATTATTGTTAATTCCTTTAAAATATTTTTCGCGCACAACGATACTGCCATCCGAATGATTTATATTTGGTAATGTATCAATGACAGATTGAGTGCAGTTATTCTGTTGAACCCATAAATCAATCGCCGCAGGAACATTTAGATAAGCGCCATAACCCTGATTGTTATTTGGATCTCCATTCCAATATGTAATATTGTCTTTCGTTCCATGAATTTCAAACAAAGGTATTGGATTAGTCGGATTACACAAATCATAAATCCATTTCATCATGCAGCCAGCCACAGGAGCAACAGCGCTAAATACTTCTGATGCCTGACAAGCCAGCAGGTAACACATGTCGCCTCCATTTGACATGCCCGTGCAAAATGTTTTTTGGCTGCTTAAATTGTGTTCATTTTGCAAGTATTGAGCTAATGCTGTTAAAAATTCCACATCATCAACCGGATTATTTTTATGAAAATCGTAACCGACTTGCCAAAACCTGTTATTCCATTGGTCAGTCGTTCCTTGTGGATAGCATACTGCAAAACCGTTCACATTTGCAATTTGGTTCATGCCTGAATAATTTTTAATAGACGTTGCTGAATCCGAATAGCCGTGCAAAACAAAAACCAATGGTGAATTTGCTGGTAGTGAATTGGGAAGAAAAAAATAATATTGCCTGGTTTGACCGTTTATCTCAAAATTATGTACCTGAGATTCTGCCGGAACAATCAAAAGCAAAATTAATAATAAACTGAAAAGCTTTTTCATAAAAAATCTCTTGATGTTGGATGATATTTTTTTGTGATTCATTTTATAATTGCAAACTTACCCATTTTTTCATCACCGGTTGCATCTGCTTTAACATGATAAAAATACATACCAGCCGCTACTTCTAAACCTTCTTTTGACAAAAGGTTCCAGTGTACAATTCCTTCATCCGAAGGATTATTTACGATTATCTCATCAACTAACATTCCGCTGCTGGTAAATATTTTAATCATACATTGAGCCGGTACATTGGTAAACATAATTCTTCGCCGCTGATTGAGATAAACATTTTTAACTGCCGGTTCCATTGCGTTTGTTGCGATGTACGGATTGGGAACCACCCTGATTTTATCTAAATTATTCTTCAATTTATTTACATCTAATGCCTGCTCCGGCTTGACCTTGAATAACAAGGAATCGGTGATAAAAAATGGTCTGTTATAAGTTATTTGATATACATCATCAGGTTCAGGTAGTTCAGAAATATCATAAAGATTTTGAAAATCTATAATAAATGCAGTGCCTGCCCAATCTCCATTGGCATTGAGCGGTCCTATAAAAATTCGATCAAGTAAATAATCAAATTCACCATTACTGTTCATATCTTGCACCACCATATCCATTTTTTCATAATCACCAGTGGAATCAGTAAAAGACTTATTGATAACATAAAAATAAAAATTTTGGTCGGTTAATAAATTAGAAAGTCGTGATGTTCCGAACTCATCCCGAATGCTCCTGGTTCGAATTACTTTTCCAGTATAAGCTGCCTGATCGGATGTAAAAATAATATTGAAATCCCAGGGGAAATAATAGGATTCTTTTTCTGTCAAAGTTATATTAATCGGCGCTGATCCTTGAATCCAATCTGAATTTTCGTGATTGAAACTTGCAGTTATTATTGGTAAATTTATTTTTAAGCGCAAACCTTCAAATACATCCGAGACAATTTCCTTATCGGGATTTACATAATTATAGTTTAGTGAATCGTTAAAAATAATGTTCGTTCTTTGTTGTGTTTCAAAAGTTTCCTGATAAACCATTGTATTGCTATCAGTCACATCATATATATAATAACCACAAGTTGTATAATGTATTCCATTTTCATAGTGAAAAACAGAGAGCAAAGTATCAATTTCAAACTTCACTTTATAAATATGATCTGCTTGCAAAACCTTATCAGATAAAATTTCAGGCGTTACCGTTCCACTCCCTAATTTGATATTATCGTCAAGAATCTCAATAGATGGTGGTATGTAACCAACTGCTTTTTGATGGGGTGTTACAATTTGTACGTTCTGACCATGAAATTTCACATTTTCATCTTCATCCAGATCTATTATAATTCTGTTTGGATAAGGACTGACACCCAGACTTTCGATGCCGTAATCATAAGCAACTAAAGCATAGTAATAAGTTCGCCCATTTTCTACTTCAGTGTCCACATAATGATGGACAATACCACTTTCATTGCCCAAATAAAAAAGCATCCCATTATCGTGACCAAATTGAGCGAAACCACTGATGCCGTCAATTAAATCCCATTGAAAAATGGGAAGCAGCGAACTTGGCGTCCCGTAGCCGTTTGAGATAACTAATGGATCTGAGAATTTTTTATCGGTCGCTCGGTATAATTTGTATCCTTCAAAATCATTGATATTACCCAGGAATGGTTCCCTGGTGCGTGTGTCAGCAATATTGTCCCAGGTTAAAGAAACCTTTCCATCACCTGCTGTTGCGGAGAGAGTTGGCATTTTTGGCGCTTGAGCAAAACGATAATCTTTTTCATAAATGACCTGGACTATGCGTTTTTGTTCAAACAGTGCGGGCGCTGAATGTGAAGATGAATTAAGTCCTGCCAATGGATCGTAAGAATGTAATTCGGCCATGGAAATATGTTCTTCCCTTCCTTTAAATAAGGGGAAGGGTCCTGAGGCGAATGTTAAAATAAGATTACTTATATTTCCTGACCATTCAATCAATGCTTCGGTGCCAATTAATTCCCACATAGATTTATCACCGCAGAACCACTGATAACAGGCATTATGATTGGGAATATTAAAAAGTCGGAAAGAGGTTAACCCTACCATATCAGATTCGGAAACATCTGTGGCATTAAAATTCGGCTCACAGCCAACACCCTGTTTGTAATCAGGTTTATGATTGCACTCCCCTTCATCAGGACCAAAGTAGTTTAATTCTCCCGGGCCGACGCCATCCAATCCCACATCATCACCGGGATCTTCACCCGGATCGTAAATTCCATTCCCATTGGCGTCATTTCCATCTTCCCAATCCTGATCTTCATCCGCATCCCAATGAGGTTTTAAATCATCTATGGAAAGCTTGTAAAATTCCAAAAATTTTGTTAGATCAGAAATGCCCTCTGTCGCACCGATGATAGCAACTGCTTCATTATCTCTTTTTTCGTTGAGCAAACCATCATCATCATTATCTATGTTATCGTAAGGCATGCCGGGACTTTCCAAATAGGCAAATCCAAGCGTTCCCGTAGTTCTACCGCCAAAACCAATCCCGTCTGTATCCCAGCAATAAGCCATATCAATATAGGTATCAAAATAGCCTACATCATCGCTGGCATTTTCACCGCCAATCCAGGTGTCAACCCAGTATCCAAATGCTACTTCAGGGAGGTCGTAATCAGAAATATTTGCGATTGAATATTCCCAAAAGATGGCATCTTTAGCCTGGGGATGAGACCATTGGAATCCCCGTTGTTCAACCCGCACACCAAGTCCGCCCCATGGTTTACCTTTTTGAATGCTGACGCTGGGTCTTTTATCACCAATAAAAACGCCCGGGCGCGGATAATATTTAACTCGATCTTCAAAGCCCAAATATTCCTGGTCGTGAGCGTCATTAACCGCAAAGTAAGTTTCCAAATCAGCATATTTGACTCCTCTGCCAAACCTGCCATCCCATTCACCCTGCCATTTTAGTTCATTGCTGCTTGCTGGCCATCCTGCGGTGGGCCACGATCCAGGTCGATTACTCATAGCTGGATGTTCACTGTTTTCATTAAAATATCCAAAAACCGGGTAAAATCCCCATTCAATTGTTCCAGTGGGATCAGTGTCCATTTTTTGGCGATAACTGGTTTGACAATAATAAAGCGTGTCTAAGTTTGTTTTTGATTGGATCTCGTCCCAGTTATCCACGGGGATGGTGTCATTCTCCATATAAACCCGCGCGCCCACAAGCAGACCGATTCCGTCAAGAGTTCGTGTTCCATCATAATTATTGGGCCACAAAGATGCATCGACTCTGGGCCAGTCAGCTAATTCGGTTGTATTTTGAAAATACAAATATACCCGATTACCACTCATATAGCCTTCACGTTCCGCGGCTAAATCACCAGCCGCATCGTCCGGGCCTTTGTATTCTTTTCCCTGAGCCCATATTTCATTGATGTTAAATAAACACAGTATTAGAAAAAGGTATTTTAGTTTTTTCATATTGATAGAACCTCATTGAATTGTTTGACGTGTGTTAATCTAAATTATTCCAAAAGCGGCAAAAATATTGCACGCAAACTCACAAAGATGCAGAGAAAGCGCAAAGAAAATTTTTATATCTGATAACAAAAATAGTTGCCAAAATTAAAACACCACTCCTAATCCAACTTTTATTAATCTCGGCGCGCTGTACATTGATGGATTTTTAATTCGATCTTCATATTCGTTGAAATTGCTATGATGACTCGTAATGTCGCTATGTTGAATGATAGCGGTGTATGCTTTGCCTGTTGTCGAATTCACCCAATTTTCATTTAGCCGATCGAACAGATTATAAACTGAGTAGTTCAATCGAACAGCAATATTATTAATTTTATATAAGTTGACAAAACCATTCAAATCAACAGCATAAGTTGCTTTTTTATATGAATTGTTGGGATAGAAATTAATATTTGCCACACGATTAATATCAAAAGGAGTCCATGTAAAAGGCGTCCCTGAATTATAATAGCCTGTAAGCGTAATTCCAAATCTCTTTGTATAATAAGCAATAGTGGCATTGATTGTGTGTCTTTGATCCCAACTCATAGGAATTAATGTCGGGATCGGATCTTTGCTGTCTCCTGCCCTGCTGAATGTCTGGGTGGGATTATCAGCATTGCCCCTGGTGTATTGCAGTGAATAATTGATGTTCGTGGATAAGTTGCCTCGCACGAAATCGAATTTCAATTCCAGTCCTTTAACATTACCGTAATCTTTATTAGTATATAATCCATATTCTTTTTGATTGAATGTACTTATAATTTTTGTACTTAACAGATTATAAATATCGCGATAAAAGACAATGACTTCCAGCCCCAAATCGGGCATCAGTTCCTGCCATAGTCCTACTTCATATTGAATTGTCTTTTGCGCTTGTAATTGTGAATTTCCCATGGTTGTTTCATAATCAGTAGGAGCAACTCGTAACGAGTGATTTTGATACAATGCATACATCGGAGGCATTTGAAAAAAATGACCATAACTGAAATGCAAAACTGCTGCTTTCCCCAATGTATATGATAAGCCAAACCGTGGGCTAATTTGTATTTGCGGATCCACTTTGGGATAAGTTGACATACGCTGCGGATCAAAAATCAAATTACTGTCTGCATCAACTGCATAATTCCCATGTTCATCTTTTAAATATTCGTTTGTTTGGTTGGCTGGATTCCTGCGTTGTGAAGGATAAAATGTATTGGGATTAAAATAATCATACCTTAAACCGATATTGATCACCATTTCATTAAATTCCATTTTATCCTGAATAAAAGCAGAAAACTCATAAGGTTTTACAATATAGGCATCTGTATATATTGTGGAATCTGGATGTGCTTCTGGTTCATAATTGGGATAAATTCTTTTTTGTTTTTCATAATCGAAATAGTAAAAGTTTTCATCTTCTTCTCTTGTTCTAAAAGCATTCTGAATACTGTGCCACTCATGATCAAGTTCGTGATAAGTGTATAATATTCCGGTTTTAAATAAATGTGTAGCATTCATTTGCCAGGTAATATCAAATTTGCCGTTATAATCTTTTATTGTTCTGTGTGTGTGGTCTTTTTGTTGTCCGCCCGTATAAAATCCCGGTCCTGTGTTATTTAAGTAACTGTCATGAACATAAGAAGAATCTTCCGGATTTTTAAAAACGTACCAGCCATAATAATTGTTTATGTACGATAAATTGAGATCATAAAACATTGTTTTGGAAAGCATGTGATTAAATTGAATAGTAAACATATCCGCTAATTTATGGTTAATTCCCATACCATAAGGATTATATTTGAAACTATGATTATAATCACCCCATTCTTCATCATTGCGTGTGTACAAGAATGACATGCGAACATTGTTAAACAATTTTGAGGTTAATTTACCCATGAATGAATTTCGTTTATCGTAGCTTAACGGCACGTAACTGCTATCACCGCTAAACTCAGAATACCAGGTTAAAGGATTGTCTTCTGCAAAATTACTGTAGTCATCAACATTGAAACGATGTATTCCATTCAAATATCCTTTGTTATCCTGTAATCGCACATTACATAAAAAAGTAAGTTTATCCTTCCAAATTGGACCACTCAATTGCAATTTATGATCTTTTCTCCGATCAAGCTGGTTATTTTTCAAACCAATAAGAATATTGCTATTGCCAGTAAAATAATTTGCAAAATTTGAGGAGAATGTCCCGTGAAATTTATTGCTGCCATCTTTAGTCACCGCGTTGACAATTCCGCTCATTGCCCGCCCATACTCGGCATTGAAAGTACCTGTAATAATTTCTAATTCCTGAACTACTTCTGTTTCAATATCAACAGCATTATTTTCTCCTCCAAAGGATTCGATCACTTGAATACCATCAATCATGAATGCTACTTCATTGCGTCTGCCACCACGGAAATGACCATTAACTACACCCGCCTGCAAATTTACAACTGACCCAATATCTTCTACTGGCAACATTTCAATTTGATCTGATGAAACATTCCGGATTGAACTCGTCTGATCTTTTTTGGTGGCAATTTTTTCGGCTTGAACGATGACAGTTTCGCCTTCAATGATTGTTTGAGAGAGTTCTGCATTGAGGGTAATCGTCCTATTTACAGACACGCGGAAATCTTTGATGGTGAATTTAGCATAACCCATCATCTGAACATTGATGGAATATTTTCCAGGAGGAACGTTAATAATATAAAATTTACCTTCCATATCTGTTGCAGCGCCCAAATGGGTGTCTTCAATAATAACGTTAACGCCAGGCAATGGTTCTTGTGTTTCTTTATCAACCACAGTTCCGGCAATCTTTCCTGTTGTCTGTGCTTGTACCCAGGTTACAATTAATAACAAAAAAATGGTAATAATGAAAAAGGATCTAACAGACTCTTTCATTCCTTTCCTCCTTAACCCTTCGCAGGTAATATCAAAAATTATTCAATTCCGCTAAATATAATTAAATTTATATCCCAGCGCACTAAAGTGCAGGCAAAGCTTAAATAAGATTAAAACAATCATTGTTTTTAAATTCAAATTTGCTATAAACATTTCGCACTTACCAGCGCTTAAAAAATATTTTGCTGTTAATTGCAATAAACCCAGATAATGCAATAGCCACGAAGACTCCAAGACTCAAAGAGTAAATTTCTAAAAAACTTATAAATAATTTTTAAATAATATTTTTTCACTTTTTTATCCTATAATTTTAAAAGAAATAACTCTGTTTATCTTTGTGATTCTTGGTGCACTCTAAAGAGTATTATAATCTTCGAGTCTTTGTGGCAATTTATTTTATTTTTATTGCATTATTTGGGTTAAAACCAGTCCCGTTAGGGACGAAATGTTTATAGACAGCTAAATCTCCAAAATATGCTAAAGTCCATTTAGGGACGATATGTTAATTAGTTTAGCATGATTTTCTGCTTTTAGGTTGACGCTAATCGTCAGCTTACGGACTTAGTTTTCAGTGAACTTAAAATATGTACATCCATCCAAAAACTTTTGTAAAATAATGAAGATTGAACTGACAACAGACCAATGCGGCAAATTGCAAAAGTAAACACTGAAAAACACTGAATCTCACTGAAAGAACCATTTAAAAAAAAAATTTATTCAGTGAATTTCGGTGTTTTCAGTGTTTAATTAAAAAATTCTTTTGCATAAAAAAGCAATGTTTATGCTATCAACAAATTAACGCAGAGACGCTGAGTTCGCAAAGTATTTTTTGGTAATATTTATTTTTCTCTGTGAACTTTGTGCATTCTCTGTGATCTCTGTGGTTAATCTTTTAAATTTGCATTAGTTCAGTTATTAAATTAATTGTGTTCAAATATTTCCTTATTTGATTATAAGCATTTTTTTAATTTTAGAAAATTTTTCCGTTGAAATTTTGTAAAAATAGATACCAGATGCTAAATTAGAGGCATCAAAATTTACTGTATAATTGCCTGCTATCTGGCGTTGATTGACCACAGTTGCTACTTTCTGACCCAACGAATTATAAATTAGTAATTCAACGTTGCTGCTCTGTGCAATTCCGTAATTAATTGTTGTTGACGGATTGAACGGATTTGGATAGTTATCACCCAAATAATAAGATACAACTTTGGGCGAATTGTTCTCGCCAACTGCTGTAAAATCAGGCATACCAACCCAGGCGTAAGTCCAGACTCCCGGGCCTGCTCCCCATGGATTGAGAGCAGCATTATCACCTAATTGCAGTCTTGATTCATTGCCTCCATCCTCAACATCAGCATCTGCAGCAAATATTTCAAATGGTATGATGGTGCCAGTTTTAGGCGTGTATGTACTATCACCCTCAACCTGGATTTTTTCAAATGGAATTTTTGCTTCAATTACATAATCAGCATTACCGAGTGGTTCAAAATAGTAATTTTCTGTCCCACTTACTAACGACTCTCCACTCCATAATTCCAGTCTGTCAGGCAAGAACAGAATGCGGTAATCTGGTTCTTCACCTCTGTAGAAATAAGAATGCGAAAAGCCTAATTCATAAAGCCCAAAATAGAATTCAATAGCTTCATCTTCCCACCAGTCTTGTGTATTGCTTTCCTTCCAAGTGAATGCATCATCAAACACATCGAATGCCACATACAAATTTTCGTTATCCATGGCTACGTAGCAGTTTAATGAATAATCGAGTGAATCATCGATAGTACCAGTATAAAGGTTGCGTTCCGGGTTTAAATTGAAGGGCATAATGTGTTCCCATTCTGAGAAATATCCATCAGCAACAAAATCCTGTGGCGGATCTAAAGAAATAATTGCCCGTTTTTTACCCTTGTTAGTGAAAGGTGTTTGCGAAACGCCAAATGTTTCAGAAATATTTCCAGCCTTGTCAGTACAGGAAACTGCATAATAATAAGTTATTTGACCTTCGCTTAACGGGAAATAAATATTATGCACAGCAAGTTCTCCTTCGCCGACATCGGTAGCAACGATGTAAATACCAGGAGCATTGAGATCAGTAATTGGACTCAGACTTGCATATACATCGTAAGTTTCTCCACTTTCAGATGTTATATCATCCCAGGCGATAAAATTTACATAGGGAGTGCTTACATCAGCAGTGATGTTTTCAGGTGCAGGAGGCGCCTCAATATCAATACTGACAGATGGGTTTCCGATCCAAATTTCATCAAGTAATAATCTTTCTGGAATTGTCGCGTCAGCCGCTATAACTCCTAATTCATAGATTTTACTGACATCAAAATTTTCATCTACTGTAAAATCGGTTAATGGGATATCCAATACCTTCCATTCTCCGTCCCAAGTAACATCGTCTAAAACTCTTCTCGCTACTGCCCAAGTGGAGTTATAATTTACATCATAAAACTCTAAAGCAAGATTATTAATTCCTGCCGGAGCTTTAATCTTCAGCTTGACAGTATCTTGTGTGAAACTGTATGTAAAATCGTGGATTTCAAAAATGAAACCTTTACCCTGCCAGTCCCAGTTTGAAGTTTCCCAAACAATTGCCGGTGTGCCAGAAGAAAATCCTTCTCCATCAGCCAAAACCAAATCGTTATTTTCAAATCCCCATGCTTCCCAAGTAATCCCCGGCATAAGTACCTGTCCATTGAAGATTGTCATTGTAATTGGAATATCCGGTTTCCCAATCCAGACTTTATCAAAATACATTTCTGATGCAATACCGCTTCCTGAAGCTTCAAAGCTAACAGCGACGATATCAGTCTTATTTATATCATTGACATAGACAATAAAATCTTTAAGTGCTATGCTAAATTGATGCCAGTTTCCATCTTCAATATCTTGAAAGTTGGTAACCTCATAATATATTGCATAATCCCAGGTATCATTTCTCGATTCATAGAGCCAGACAAACAAAGTATCTGAATCGGCTAAACCAGCTGGCGCTTTTATCCTGAAATAGACAGAATCGGTCTCCCAAATGGATGTCATATCAACCCCAACATTGCTGGACAATCCTATGAAAGCGCCTTGCCAGCCGCCTCCATCGTAAGTTACCCATTTAAGCGCAGATGTACCAGGAGTATAACCTGTGTTTGGCGCGGATTCTGGATCTACATTAAATCCCCAGGGCCAGACATACATATCATCCGGCATTTCCCCATTGTAAAAAATCATGGATGGTGTTTGTGCAAAAGATAATGAAACAAACATTAGAAAAAAAACGATAGAAATGGAAAGCTTTTTCATTGTTACCTCCAATTAAAATGATAATTAAATAATTAATAAGTGGGACATGTAATTATAACATTTGTTTTTTGTGGCACCACCTCCTTACCAATCTGTTACTGAATGAGAATCATTTTTTTAGTATCTCTTTTTGAACCAACCTGCATCGAATAAAGATAAACACCACTGCTAACAATTTCATTGCTGCTATTGGTCCCGTCCCATGTAACGTGGTTAAAACCGTCAGACTGCTCACTGTCAATATATGTTTTGATCTCTTCCCCCAACATTGAATAAATCGATATTTTTACTTCTGCAGGTTCTGGTAAATAATAATAGAGCGCTGTTTTTTTATTAAATGGATTGGGGAAATTTTGAAAGAGTTTATACTTAATTGGATTAAAATCCTTAAAAATATTTGCACCTTGAGTGTCAGTTATTTCTCCAATCAGAGTAACCACTGATCGAGCCGGTACATTGTAGATAGCGGTTGTGGAAAAAGCCGGATATCTTTTTAAATTGTCTCCAGCCAAATCACTTGTCACATAAGGTGTAAATGTAAGAATATTTTCGTTTGAATCTAACCCGGAGATATTGAGTGCAACAGGCCTTTCCGATTCACTCATGTTCACAAAAACAATGATCAACTTGTGTCTTTCAGAATTTAAATATGCAGAACCCAAAAGTCCAAATTTATTTGAGGCGCCAGTCAATTTTACCCTGATTGAGCCTGGCCTAATATATCGGCTGTAATTCCCAAACGCCCATAATAATTTACTAACAATAATTGATGGTGAATTTGTATTGTCCTTGTAATCTGTGTAAATAAGTCCATCCTTATAATTTTCCGGTGAAACGGCTGTCCACCATTGCCAGGCGCTGGCGCGGAGGATTGTCAAATCATAGTGAATCACTCTTGCCACATCCAATGCAGTGTTGATTGTCAAATCTCTGCCATGTCCGCCTTTGCCTTCGGGTCCGTCTAATATGCAATACTCTGTCATCCAATATTTCAACCCGTTATTAAAGTAGGGTAATATTTTTTGAAATAAGACCTGCCGATCCTGAATAAGCTGATTTCCAATTCGGTCTGACCAGTATGAATGTCCGCAAAAATGCGATCCAATTTTGCTATTAATACTTTCATCAGCAAAGTGTTCGGCTAAATAATTACCATACATTTCTCCATATTCTGATCTCATGTTGTTTTTTTCCTGATACCAGCTCCTTAAATCACCGCTTTCCACAATAGATATTTTAGTCTCAACTTCCTGCTGAAACAATTCATCATACAGTATATTAACGATTGCTTTAATATCTTCATTACTTGCCCGATTACCCTCTTGATTGCTGCCATTATTCCATTCCCATTGCGGCTCATTCACAGGGCTGATATAGTTGAAAGCAATTCCCCATTCATCACGAAAGTGTTTTAAAATATCCACCAAATATGTAGCGAATTGGCTCGTATTACTGGCAATTAAATTTGTACTACCCAACCCGTTAGTGCAGTTGGTGTATCCATTGCGATTCATCCTGGCAGGCGGGCTATTGACAAAAGCAATAAACTGATCTACGCCGCGTTCTTTAGCTGCCTGCAAAAACCACCTCTCTTCTTGCTGTCGCGACCAATCATAAACTCCCTGGCTAACTTCAAAAGTTTCAACAGTTCTCCAGTTATGATTAATTGTGGTTCTGTTGATCCCAGCGCCGATATTAAAGCGCCAGGCTGATAAACCAATGCCCTTATCAACAGAAAATAGCAAATCTGCTACTCGCTCTTTTCGAGAGATTTCCCATTCGCCTATTTTCTGCATGGACCAACAGTCTGAAGCGCCAAAGTTATCAATTTCCTGGTATTGGACACTTGCATCAATTGATACAGTTTGTTCCTGCGCTTTAAGAAAATTAACTGGCACTAAAATAAGCAGGAATATTAAAATAGATTTCTTATAAATCAATTTTTTATTTTTCCTCAACTTTTATTTAACCAAGGGCAACTCCGATTTCAACCGTTCAACCGCCACGTTAATTGGTGAAGAAAAAGCATAAATGCGTATACTGTAGTTATAGGTACCTGGTTTTAACAAATACTCTTCATGAGTTCTGGGATTCCAGCTATCATCTCCGCCTAAACCCATTTGCTGATAATCTATATTCCAGGTTATTTGACCACTGTTTTTTACTTCATAAGTGTGGCGTGCTTCAGTTAAATTTGCCAATGAATAATGGTGAGCGCTCACATTCAACAGCTCAGTTCCAACTACCATCAGTCCGACATTGTCCTTATTCGTTAAACAGGCCCAGCGAACATCGCTTTTGTTCCCATTTTCCTGGGGCATAATATAAGGCACATATTGTTCAGCTACTGTTCCTTTATAAATACCTACTTTGGCGCCATGTTTCCGATCCCAATAAGACTCATGAGGTCCGCGCCCATACCAGGAAATTTTATCAAACTCTTCTGGAAACTTCATTTGTAATCCGACTTTTGGCAATGGCGGAAATTTATCTCCAACGTCAATTTTATTATCCAGGGTGATATCACCGCTTCCAAAGATTGTATAGACTCCCTCGTAAGAAATTTTATCCGTTTTTGCCAGTAAATCAAGCTGGACTAAAACACGAACAATTTGCGGTTGAATTTGTTTCGCAGAGACATTTTTTACAATTATTTCCAATTTATCCAAGCCGGCTTGTTGCCAGCGGTATTTGAAACTACGTTTATCACCGCCACCATCGTTATCTGTCGGGGCGCGCCAAAAGTTAGGCAAAAGCCCCTGTTTGAGTAATTGCTTATCTATGTACTTAAAAGAGGAAATAGTCCCCAAACTTTTGTCGAATACAATATAAAAATCTCCCCCCTTGATTTCAACATCTTTTTTTGTTTGTATTAATTTAAGAGAAGGCATCTTTTTAAGCTGCAAAGCTTCTTTTTGAGGGGAAGTAAAAGGAACCTTGAATTGTTGCCAGGCAAGCTCATGCCATTGCAAAGCCCATTTAGTTGATTTTGTTAAGCTAAAACTAATAGTCATCAAGTACTCTGTTCCAGCTAATTCAGCAGGCTTCTCAAATGGAATGGATACTATTTTACTTGCAGAAGGATTAACATCTAATTGACCTAAAACTCCTTTTTGTAAAATTCTGCCATCAACAGAAAGACTCCAGATCAAATTTAAAAAATTAAGATTCAGAAAATCATAATTGTTGGTGATTTTGATTTTGCCCTCTAACAGGTTTTTAGGTTCAATTTTTATATATTGATAAACTTTTTTCACCTCAAAAAGTTCAGGTTGAATTGTTCGATCCGGGAAAACTAATCCATTGATGCAAAAATTGCCATCAGTTATTTTTTCACCAAAGTCACCACCATAGGCGAAATATTCAATGCCATTTTCTGTTTTTTGTCGAATCCCCTGGTCAACCCAATCCCAAATAAATGCACCCTGGAGACGAGGATGTTTGTCAATGGCATCCCAATAATCTTTTAAATTACCGACACTATTGCCCATTGCATGAGCATACTCACAAATAATAACCGGGCGGTCCGGATATTTCTGAGTAAATTCTACCATTCGCTCCACAGAAGGATACATATTAGCAATTATATCAAAGTGGGATGGTTCGGCGGAGTAACCCGGGTCAGTGGCTTCATAATGAATTGGTCTTGTCTCATCATATTGCCTGATCCACTCTGCCATGGCTTCATGATTCGGGCCATAGCCGGCCTCGTTACCGAGTGACCAGATTATTACAGATGGGTGGTTTTTATCACGTTCTACCATGCGCTGTGCTCTGTCAATAAACGCGGCTTTCCAACGAGGATCATTGGTTAGTTTGCTCCACAACTCATGTGTCTCAATATTGGTTTCATCGATTAGGTATAAACCATATTCATCACACAATTCGTACCAGCGGGGATAATTAGGATAGTGCGACGTTCGCACCGCGTTTATGTTGAACTGCTTCATCAGTTTAATATCCTGTATCATCATTTCTTCGGAAATAGTTCTGGCAAAATCAGGATCGTGTTCGTGGCGGTTCACTCCTTTTAAAGTTACTGCTTTCCCATTAACAAGCAATTGTCCATTTTTTATCTCTACCTGCCGAAAGCCAATTTTAGCGCTCTCAATTTCAATAATCTTTTTCTGTTTATTCTTTAGTCGTAAAATCAAAGTATATAAATATGGAGTTTCAGCAGACCATTTATGCGGACTTTTTACCTGCTGCAAAAAGTTGATAGATTCTTCTTCATCTTTACTAACAGCAAATTCCTTTTTCAAAGATTCAAAAACAGCCTGCCCTGTTGAATCATACAGTGAAATATCTATTGAATGGTTTTTATAATTTTTTTTACTATAATTCTGAATTTTGACTTGAATATCAAAAACAGCATTTTCGTAATTATTATCAAATTTTGCTTTTACAAAGAAGTCCCGAATATGTACATTTGGAGTTGAAAACAAATAAACATCCCGGTAAATACCACTCAATCGCCAGGCGTCCTGATCTTCCAGGTAACTGCCATCTGACCAGCGGAACACTTTTACTGCGACCGTATTGTTACCTTTATTAATAAATCGAGTGATATTGAATTCCGCCGGGGTTGCACTACCCTGGCTGTAACCAATTTTCTGCCCATTTACCCACACATAAAAAGCAGATTTTACTCCATCAAAATGTAAAAATATCTGGCGGTTTTTCCATTCGGAAGGAATTCTAAAAGTTCGTTTATAGCAGCCAACAGGATTAAAATTTTTGGGAATAAAAGGAGGATTGACAGGACGGAATGGATATTTGACATTTGTGTAAATGGGAATATCATAACCTTGCAACTGCCAATTTCCCGGCACGTCGATCTCTTCCCAATCTTTGATATTAAAATTATGTTCATAAAATTTAATTTCAGACTGGGTAGGATTTTTGGTATATTTGAATTTCCATTTGCCATTCAAAGAGAGATAATAATTAGATGCGGTAAGATTTCCTGTTAATGCTTTTGTTTCATCTTTATATGGGATAAGCGTTGCGTGAGCGGGTTGAGTATTTCGTGTGTAAATTTGTTCATTTTCCCAATCATGGTTATGTTGAGCAGATAATTTTGGGATTAAAAGACAGGCAAACAGTAAACAAAAACATAACCTTTGAAGCATGAAGTGCATTTTTACTCCTTAACTTTTTGTGTAGTTTAAAATATTTATAGGAAATATTTTTTGCCAGAAATTTGAAGACTTAATTTAAAAAAAATATAAACCTCCTTCAAATAGAGGTGTGGTATAATTAAATGATAAATTTCCATAATTTCAAGTTATTAACTGTTTTTAACAGTTAAAAAAATGTTATTCATTGATAAACGAGTTATTTTTTTTGTTAATACTTACAGCAATGAAATGCTTGATTTTATTTTAAAAAATGCTTACCTTAATATAGTTTTAATAGACAAAACAATTTATAGCAATGGTTTTGTCAAAAAGCGGATTTGCTGAGTTGTGATATATTAAAAATATGAGGTAACTATTTTGGACACAAATAATCCCCAAAATTCTGTTTTAAATAAAATTTTGCAAAGTGAATCGTTCAAAGAACGTGATCTCTACCAAAAACTTCTCAAATACCTTGTTGAAGCCTCATCTAAAGGGGAGCCTCCCAAAGAAGTAACTATAGCCTACGATGTATTCAATAAGGGAAAAGATTTTAATACAGCCGAGGATACAACTGTCAGAGTCCATGTACATAATTTGCGCAAAAAACTCGAGTCTTATTATCAAACAGAAGGGCAGTCCGATGAAATTAAAATATCTATTCCAAAAGGTCACTATCAAGTTAAATTTATCAAAAACAAAAAACCTGAATTAAAACCGAAAAAAAGTGGTAAAAATATTTCTCTAATTTTGCTGTTTATTGCTCTCTTTTGTTCAATTATTTATATAGCTGTTGATAAAATTTATTTTCAAAAACAAAATAAATATTTTGAAGTTGTTGATAAAAATGATGTAATATGGAGCAATTTTTTTAGTAATAGCTATCCAACTTCGGTTGTAATTGGAGATTTCCTTGTATTTCATGAATACGATGCTGAATTAAATCGAGCGAGAAGAATCCAGGATTATGAGATCAATACTGTTGAAGAATTGGAAGTCTATGCCCAAAAAAATCTTAATAAAAATGTAGAAAAATGGTCTATTGGTGAGTTACCTCATAATATTATTTTTAATATCAAAGATATTCAACCGGTATTTCTATCATTTAACAAAAAATTAGAAATTAATTTTACATCAGAAATTGATATCAATTTTATTAAAAATCGTAATATTGTTTATATTGGAGAATTCAAAAATTTGCGGGCGCTTTCTGATTTATTATCTCTTCTGCCAATCAACTATGAAACTTTGCCCTGGTGGCACGGCACAATTTCATTTCAAGTTGATGATTCACTGGTAACTTTGAATACTTCTCACGATTGGAGCATTAGCCGCTACGTAATAGATCTGGCATTGGTCGCCAAATTGCCCGGACAGAGCAATGAAAACTATCTTTTTATTGCCGGATTCGGCTACAATTCTCAAATAAAAATAGTTGAATTATTCTCTCACAAGTCATCTCTAAAAAATTTGGAAGAAAAAATCAAAACCATTAATGGCGATATTCCGGATTACTTTGTCGTCGTGTTTGAAATTGCAGGATTCGATAGAGCAAGCTCTACTGCAGAACTTAAATTTTTTCATAAAATTGAAGAAGACTATTATCGGCATTATTATCAGCCTTCTTCAAACAAACATTAAGTGAAATATCATTCAACATAAAAATCACCTGCTCATCAATTTATAATTTGGCGCTTCCTTGGTAATAATAACATTATGCGGATGATTTTCCTGAACTGTTGCTGATGTAATTTTGATAAATTGTGCGTTTTCTCTGAGCTCCGAAATTGTTCTTGTGCCGCAGTAGCCCATTGACGCTTTTAATCCGCCAATCATTTGAAAAATTGTATC
>JADHVV010000043.1 GCA_016783825.1 Candidatus Zhuqueibacterota bacterium
CTGTGCCCGAAGGGTGCTTGAATCTTATACCTTGCTTCGCCTTTGCCTTCGCCTCAGCCTTTTCGGTATGAAAGTTAATTGATCTGGGTTAGAAATTCTTTTGCACAAAAAACGAAGATTTGACTTGTAATACTATAAGGGCATGTATATGAAAATACTGGTCATTGATCAAGACAAATTTTTAGCTGAAAACTTGTGTCGATATCTAAAGCAAAATAAACAAATTCAAATATGGTGCATCAGCACAATAAACGAAGTTAATGCTGAAGTCTCAAAAAATAAATATGACCTAATCATTTCAGAATTGTTCATGCCGGGTGTTGAAGATGAAAACTGGCTTTTTGAAATTGAGGAAAAAAATCCCGGACAAAAATATGTCATTATCTCATCATATCAAATTCCAAACAATTTTAACTTGTCTGAAAAACTAAATATTATTGCCTATTACGAAAAACCGTTCGATGTAAAAATAATAGCAAATTTAATAAAACAACTCACTAATTAACTTATTAACCAAATTAAGGAGAGCGTATGTTTAAAAAACTTACACTCGTTGTACTCGTGCTTTGCTGCTTGACGCCAATAGCATTGGCTCAAGAAATGGTGGTTTTCCCTTATGGGATGTCCCCCCGAGAAGTAGCAGCGCAACCACTAATTGATCGTGCGTTCAACGGGCTATCAAATGTTGGCGTTGGAACGCAAATGTACCTTGTTGGACAATTCCAAGATTCTACTTTAACAGCTCCCACCTGGACCGTAACCGGACCGGAAGGTTCTGCAGCTACTATTACTGTCAGTGTCCCTTATGATGCTTCCACCAGGGTTTCGATGTTTATACCGGATGTTGTGGGAACTTATGTTGTTGATTTCACCGATGGTGAATATACTGCATCACTTACCATCAACGCCGGTACCTATGTTGGTATGGCAGATGGCGGATGTCATTTCTGCCACGCTGACGAAGTTGCCGATTGGGAAGCAACAGGTCATGCTGATATGTTAGTCAGAGGTCTGGATGGTACCGCCAGTTCTCATTATGGAGAAGGTTGCATCAGTTGTCATACAGTTGGTTTTGATACATTGGCAAATAATGCTGGTTTTGATGACCGGGAATTTGTTTTCCCGGATAGCCTATTCGTGGGACAATACGATAATATGGTTGCTCAATATGGCGATGCAATGAAACTTGCCAACATTCAATGTGAAAGCTGCCATGGACCGGCAAGCGCTCATAATGGTGACGTAACTGATTCAAAAATGGTATCTTCTCTCGATGCAGCAAATTGTGCCTGGTGTCATGACTCCGGAACCCATCATGTGTTTCCAGCACAGTGGAGAACAGCCGGACATGCTAATCCGCCCGCAAGAGATTCATGGAGTGGAAGTTGCGCCCGTTGTCATGCAGGGACTGGATTCGTTCAGTATGCAAAAGGTGAAACTGTAGAAAGTACACCGCCTAATTCTATCACCTGTGCAGTATGTCATGATCCCCATAGTAATGCTAATGAACATCAATTACGAACTGTTGATGCAACTCCCCTTGGTAATGGTCATGTTATTACAGAAGGTGGCACTGGGAAATTGTGTATGAATTGTCATATGTCTCGAAGAGAAGCGAACTCATATACAGAAAAACCAGGTAGACATTTCGGTCCTCATTATGGCGTCCAAGCTGACATGTTAGCCGGTACGAATGTTGTTACATTTGGTGTTCAATTACCATCATCTCCGCATCTTCAAGCAACAACTAATTCTTGTGTTGATTGTCATATGTATGGAGACCATTTAGTTGATGATGAAGGTAATGTCGTCACCGTTGGTGGACACTCCTTCAACATGACAAACGAAGAAGGTGAAGAAAATGTCCATGCTTGCGAACCCTGCCACGGTGATGTTGGTGAATCATTTGCCGAGAAAAAATTCTTTGTAAGTGGAAATGCTGATCACGATGGCGATGGCGAAGCAGAAGGTTTGCAGGAAGAGGTCCATGGATTGATGGATATTTTGGGTTCTCTATTGCCGGATGCTGACACACATGCTGATGTCGATACTACCTGGACGAAAACCGAATTAAAGGCTGCTTATAACCATCGTGTGTTATATTACGACCATAGTTATGGTGTGCATAATCCCGCTTTCACAGTTGCCTTGCTGAAAGTTTCCATCCAAGCCTTATTAAACAATGCTATTGATGGTCGCATTGTTGCCATCGAAGATGTTCCCAATGACCAGGGTAAAAAAGTTAGAATTATTTGGGAAAAATTTGTCGATGATGGTATTGCCGTTGATCCGGTCGCTACCTATCTCGTAAAGAGACTTGATGGCGAAACCTGGGTAGGCGTCGGTCAATACCCGGCACATGGTGCTCCCAGGTACGCGCTGGTTGTTCCAACAGTTTGGGACGCAACGCCAGGAGATACTGTTAAGACAGCTTTTAAAGTCGTCGCTATAACAAAAGGCGGAATGGTTCATCAATCATTGCCAGGTGAAGGTTTTTCAGTGGATAACCTCGTACCGCATGCGCCTCCAGGCTTGATGGCAGGAGCGGTTCTGGGCAACGTTGAACTTACCTGGGAACCGGCACCGGATCCGGATGTCAACTACTACAAAGTATTCCGTTCGGATAATGCAGCTTTCATACCCGATGAAACAACTGAAATTGGTACCACTATTGATATGGCTTTTGTCGATGCACAGCCAGGTATTGGTACATGGTACTACAAGGTATTGGCAGTTGATTTCTCAGGCAATATTGGTGAAGCAACTCCAGCCGTGAATGCATCTATAACTTCAGTTGACGGACAGAGTGCAAAACCGACAAAATTTGACCTGTCACAAAATTATCCAAATCCATTCAACCCGGAAACATCAATCAGATTTTCACTGCTGAAATCCGGTCATGTGACTTTGGATATTTACAATTCACGCGGTCAAAGAGTCAACACAATAGTGGACAAAGATATGTCTGCTGGTGAATACTCCATCAACTTCCTGGCTGATGGACTCACATCAGGTGTTTATGTTTACAGAATTAAAGTTAATTCTTCTGAAGGTGTTGCTTTCCAGGCAATGAAGAAGATGATTCTTATGAAATAAGTAAAATAAAATTTCGTTGATTAATTCTTTTTGAAGCCGGTGTTTATTTAGATTAAGCATCGGCTTCTATTTATTTAATCAATATTTTTCAAAAATCAGGTTGTGAAAAGTTTTATGTACCATTAAATTATTCGAGTTAATTTATAATATTTCTTGACATTTTCAATGTAATTTTGTAGAATATAAATAATTTTTATCATAGTATAACCGCTTCCAAATTTTTAAGACTATCATTTTGCAGAATGATTTATAGCAGAATATTGAAAATTGTTAATTTCAAATTGGCATCACATTTATAAAAAGAGTGTTTTCTTTTTTATTATTCCACTATAATTATTCTGCTCATCATATAAAAAAAACTATGTAACTATTCAGCCTGGTTACAAATGTCATTCTGAGAGATCCCGCTGCAGCGGGAGACCGAAGAATCTCTCCAATATTCATGCTTTTGCTAAACATAGTCGAGATTCTTCACTTCCCAATATCCCAAATCCCTTCCCTCGTTCAGAATGACATCAACTACTGAACAGTTACAAAATTATTTAAATTACAAAGTTGTTGGTGTATTAGGATATAAAACAAAAGTGAGATACAGATGATATCAAAAAAGATTTGTCTCGTTTTAATAATTATTGGTTTATTTGTGGTTCTCTTTACCGTATGTAGTAAATTAAAGGATCAACCGACTAAACCAATCTTGCAAATACCTGGTTCGGATGTCCATCAAACAGACTGGCTCGATACACTATCGACAAATTTTCATGGTAAATATATCAAAGGTCAAAGCTGGGACCTGACATCCTGTTACAAATGTCACGGTAAGAATTATGCTGGAGGCAGTTCAGGAAAGTCCTGCAATATTGAAGCTTGCCACTCCGGAACACCCGAAGCCTGTACCACCTGTCATGGCGGCTACAATAATTCCACCGGGGCGCCTCCAAAAGACATAAATAATAATTATGGAACGCGTGCCTCCGGGGTTGGCGCACACAACGCACATTTGACCAAATCAAAGTGGGGCAATTCGCTGGATTGTTCGGACTGCCACCTCACACCTAAAAAATTAAACGATGAAGGTCATATCGATAGCGATTTGCCGGCAGAAGTTGTCTGGGGTGAATTTGCAAAGACAGGAAACCTCACTCCAAATTATAGTGATACAACCTGTTCCAATGTGTACTGCCATGGTGGTTCACTTTCTGATGGTACTATGACTTCGCCTAAATGGAATCAACAAGACTCCTTAACCTGCGATGCATGTCATGGTTTACCTCCTTCAAGCGGGGCTCATGATAAACACGTTACCGAAAGTCAACCGAATTGTGAAATTTGCCATGTTGGCTACTTGAAAAACACAGAAGTGAATCAAGATACACATATCGATGGGAAAATTGATGTGGAATTATCTGCGACGTTCGGTGGTAGTTATGCTAACGGAATCTGTTCAAATGTTTCTTGTCACGGTAGCGGAAATACCCCATCCTGGTTTACTCTTGGTGGTACTGGTTGTGCATGGTGTCATGGCGGAATAGATAACAACACCGGTGCGCCACCTTATGATCTTCACGGGAACACCAGTACTTCTTCAAGAGGCGTTGGCGCTCACACAGCACATGTTGCTTCGCCGCAGTGGATTGAACCACTGGATTGTTCTGAATGCCATATTAAACCCGCTCAAGTAAATTGGCCCGGGCATGTGGATAGTGACCGACCTGTAGAGATAACCTGGGGCGACCGTTCAAAAACCGATGGACTATCTCCGGAATGGGATGGTACAAAATGTAATAATATTTACTGCCATGGGAATTCTCTTACTGATGGCAATAATCAAAATCCATTGTGGACCGATGATCAGGATCTCACTTGTGATGCATGTCATGGAGTGGCGCCCAATACCGGTGGACATACCAGTCATACAGTGGATTATCGAATTGAATGCATGATATGTCATGATGGTTATGCTAAAAATTCCGTTAACAAACAGGTGCACGTCAATGGAAATCGGGATGTTCAGATGTTCGAACTCGGCGGCGGTAATTATGAAAACGAGACTTGTTCAGATGTAATTTGTCATGGCAGCAAACAAACGCCAAATTGGAACAGCACCGCTGATTTTATCTGTACAAGTTGTCACGGTGGTTTTGAAAATGAAACAGGGGCGCCACCAAATGATATTCATGGCAATACGTCGAAAACAGCCACTGGTGTTGGTGCGCATTCTGCTCATGTGGACAATCCAAAATGGTCGCGTGTTTTCGACTGCAGTGATTGCCATATCAGACCTTCCCAAATAAGCGACGAAACACATATCGACGGTGATTTTCAGGCTGAAATTACCTGGGGTGAATTTTCCAAAACTGGTGATTTAACGCCAGAATGGAACGGTACAAATTGTGAAAATGTTTATTGTCATGGCGCCACTTTACCGGATGGTTCAGATGTAAAACCTGAATGGACTTCAACCGAAGATATGAGCTGTGATGCATGCCATGGTATGCCACCAAAAACGGGCGCTCACGAAGAATGTGTCGAAGAGAGTAATTTGGATTGCAATGTTTGTCACGAAGGCTACTCTAAAAATTCTGAAGTAAACGAAATATTGCACCTGAATGGTAAAATCGACGTTGTTTTCCCGGAAGCAATCGGTGGAACTTATGGTAATAAAATTTGCTCTAACGTTATTTGTCATGGAGTTAAGGACACATCTCCCTGGGATCAGGATGTCGAATTAAGTTGTATCAGTTGTCACGGCGGAACGGATAATTCAACAGGCGCTCCGCCAATTGATCTTAAAGGGAATAGTTTAAAAACAGATGGAAATGTTGGCGCGCATACAGCGCATGTTGGCAATCCACGCTGGTCACGCGCATTGTATTGTGATGAATGTCATATTAAACCGACAAACATCAGTGATCAATGGCATATTGATATTTTTCCACCCGCAGAAATTACCTGGGGTGATTTAGCGAAAAGTGATCAGCAAACGCCTAATTACGATGGGACCACCTGTACAAACATCTATTGCCATGGATCATCTCTGTCTGATGGAGAAAATAATAATCCCAATTGGAGAGGTACAGAATCCATGACCTGTGAAAGTTGCCATGGTCAGCCCCCTGAAACTGGCGCACATGAAGAACATACGGAAGATGGTAAGTTTGATTGTAATATTTGTCATGACGGATATTTGAAAAATTCTGGTGTAAATGTTCAATATCACATTAATGGAAATAAAGACGTTCGTTTTAATGAAGCAGTTGGTGGTACTTATTCCGACGGCAAATGTCTAAATACAGCTTGCCACGGAAGCAGCAATCCACCATCATGGACAGAAGATGCCGATTTCAGTTGTATAAGTTGTCACGGTGGTATGGACAATGATTCAGGTGCCCCGCCTTACGATATGAGCGGCAACTTTGCTACAACAGCCAAAGGAGTTGGCGCACATTCAATTCATATTACTGGTGATTCTTTGAGCGATGGCATGGATTGTGTCCAATGCCACATTAAACCCCATGAAGTCGGTGACCAGGATCATATTGATGCAAATCTGCTCCCAGCTGAAATAACCTGGGGCAATCTGGCAAAAATGGACGAGGCGACACCCTCATGGGACGGCGTGAATACTTGCAGCAATGTTTATTGCCATGGTGAATTTGAGTTGGGCAATAAAGATAACAATCCGCTTTGGACTCAAGTGGATGAAACGCAAGCAACATGTGAAAGCTGTCACATGCTCCCTCCACCATCTCCACATTTGGATAATGCTCAATGTTCATTGTGTCATGGAAACATTGTAGATGAAAACAGAAAAATTATTGACAAAAGCAAACACGTAAATGGTCAAACTGACTTTTAGTATGCTGGAGAATATAAAATGAATAAATTTTTTAAATTTCTAATTATTATATGTGCAATTATAATATTTCAACTAATCACAGTTGAACTGCCTGCTCAAAATATTAATGCACGATTTACGACATCGGTTTATACTTGGGAGCAGCAGGAAAGTAAAACCGAATCAGCCACTCATGTCCGGGCATACCAACTGGCACAAATTTCAATTGGGAAATTGGGTTTGCCAGGTCTTTCTTTTCACAGTTATTTTAACCTGTCGCATGATTTTAGTGAGAAGGCGGTCGATGATCCGAGAATCTGGCTTTATAATTGTTATTTTAATTTAAAAACTTTGCGTAACACAACCGACTTCAGTGTTGGCAGGCAGCGCATTTATGCTGGTGTGGGTTATGGCACGATCGATGGATTACAGGTGAAGTATCGTTTTAAAGACTATTTTAATCTCAAAGTTTATGCCGGTACTTTGGCTCCATTGAGAAAATCCTACGAGATGGAAGAATTGAACAGTGATAATATCTCATTTGGATTCCATCTCACGTCCGCAAAATTAAAAATAGTACGGATTGGTATCAGTTATGCCAGGTTCAGCAGAACTCCTGTACGCTATAAAACAGCAGGAATTTACACAAGCAATTTTCGCCTGGAACACCCAGTTTCTTCCTTGCAAAAGCATTTGATCGGCTTGGATTTAAAAAGTTTTATTACCACAAAACTTAAAGTCCAGGGAAGGCTGGATTATAATTTTGCCATGCATACGATAAAACGTGGTGAAATTGGTGGAAGGTATGAAATTAATAAAACATTTGAGATTGGATTGGATTACATTTACAGAATGCCATCCATTGATTTGAATTCCATTTTTTCTGTTTTTACAATTCACCAGAATGAAGAAATTGCTTTCCGCACACGGTATCGCTGGAAAAACTACAACTTCTTCGTAAATTATGCGCTAACATTTTTTGAAGGCGAAAATAACCACAGGCGAGGTTTAGGATGCAGTTGGAAGTCGTTGTACTTTGGTTATAACAACCGCAATGGTTATGGCGGTGATAGTGATGCGATAACGCTCAATTATATGTATCCATTAAAAGAAAAATTAAATCTCACTATTGGCACATATTTCGCTTCTTATAAAATTGTTTCATCTGAAGAAAATCGAAATAATTTGATCGGCAGCTCTTTGGGATGTGTTTATCGAATGAATAAAAAACTCACTTTGCAGGCGAATGTTCAATTCTTAAAAAATAAACTTTTTAGCCAGGATTTTCGATTTTTCTTTAGAGGAAGTTATGCATTTTTTCATAGGAGTAAATAATGAAGAAACAATTTTTACTGATTATACTGTTAGGAATTATTTTTACCGGATTTGTCTTTATGAATAATCAGGATAAACAAATTCGGAGTAAAATATTAAACTTTTCCCATCAAACACATATTGAAGGTGCTGAACTCACCTGCCTGGATTGCCACGCTTTTGCGGAAGAAAGCGAAAAATCAGAAGACCGCATTATCCCGGAAAAGGATGTCTGTGCCGAATGTCATGAAGTTGAAGAAGAAGATGAATGTACCATGTGTCACGTTGATATCAATAATCCGGAAGCACTTGAAAATCCAAAAAGAGAATTTGCTTTCAATCATAAATTGCATATTGCAGATGAAAAGATACACTGTGATAAATGCCATCCTGGCATGGCAGAAATTGAAATGGGTGATGGCAGCAAAATCCCAGCAAGAGAAAACTGCAATTCCTGTCATAATGGACTTGCTGCATCCATGCAATGCTTAAACTGCCACACAGCAGACACTAAATTTCGTCCCGATAACCATTCACCAACCTGGTCACGAGAACATGCAATGGAAATTAGAGCAGGTGGCTCGGATTGTGCACATTGTCATACTAACAACTATTGCCAGCAATGCCATGAATCCACCGATCTTATTTCAACTGAAATTTTGCCAAAAGATTTTTATGCTCCCTTCTCCCCTACGGCAAAAGGAGAACAGCCACTGGTGCTAACAGCAGTTCACCAGTTAAATTACCGCTACATTCATCAGCTTGATGCACCTGGTAAAGAGAAGGATTGTCGCATTTGTCACGAAACATCTTCGTACTGCAGTGAATGTCATAGTATATCATCCAATTTGGAAATCCGCCCGGCATGGCATGGAGGACCTGACTGGGGAGCAATTGCCCTGGCAGTCGGTTCCGGTGGCGGCAGGCACGCTGAATTAGCGCGAAGAGACATCGAAAGATGCGCTGCCTGTCACGATGTTCAGGGCGCTGATCCAACCTGTTTAATGTGCCATATCGATTTTGATGGTGTCAGGAATACTGATCCCAAAACGCACGAAACCGGTTTTTCCAATCGATTTGATGATCATTCGGATTTTCACCATGATGAAGGCGCGCTGTGCTTCACTTGTCATTTAAACTCAAATCAAGCTGGAATAGGGTTTTGTGGGTATTGCCATGGGGTGAACGAATAAAATGATGAGACGGATCAATAAAATTTAAATAAATAGTCTTGCCTTTATTTTTGGGTTTGAGTTGTTACAATTATTATAAGAAGTTGTATCACAAAAAATTTTACAATTAAAAGAAGGGATTGGATATGGATTGTAAATTCTTAAGTGCACTTGGCCTGTTAATTGTAACTTTTTTTGTTCTTTCCTCTTCAATTAGCTACTGTCAGGAAATTACAAACGAAGAATGTTTGGATTGCCACAGCGATCCGGAATTAACCAAAATCACAGAATCCGGGAAAGAAGATACTGTATTCGTTGATGAGGAAAAATTTACTGGATCAATACATGGTGAATTTTCCTGTATTGATTGCCATTCCAATATTGTTGAACTTCCTCATGATGAAAATTTGGAACATCCGGATTGCTACGAGTGTCACGAAGATGTTGCTGAAGAATATCTCCAAAGTTATCATGGCATAGGATTAGAGAAAGGTGATGAGGATGCACCATATTGCTGGGATTGCCACAGCTCCCATTATGTTTATTCTTTTGACGACACGCTCTCAAAAACACATCCTTTAAACCAACCCCAAACTTGCGCTAAATGTCATTCGGATCCTCAAATTGTAAAAAAGCATCATATCCCAATTGCTAATCCCTATGAAGCTTACACAACAAGCATTCACTTTAAAGCGATCATCGAAAAAAGACCTGATGAAACTCCGGCAACCTGTAGTGACTGTCATGGGGCTCATTCGTTACAACCGGTTACAAATCCACTATCGATGATTAACCGTTTTAATATCCCAAAAACTTGCTCCAAATGTCACGAAAAAATATATCAGGAATACATCGAGAGTGTTCATGGGCAAGGATTACTTGCTGGTGTATCAGATGCCCCGGTGTGCACTGATTGTCATTCTGAACACAATATTAAAGATCATACCGATCCATCTTCTACTGTTTATTCAACAGTCATCTCTCAGACACTTTGTGCAGACTGTCATGAAGCAGAACGAATTGTTGCTAAATACGGTTTAAAAGATAAAGTAGTGAGCAGTTATAGGGACAGTTATCATGGGCTGGCGGTTCGCGGCAGATCAGTGGTTTCTGCCAATTGCGCCAGTTGTCATAGGGTTCACGATATACTACCATCAAGCGATCCCAGGTCTTCGATTCACGTAGATAATTTGGCAGAAACCTGTGGCGAGTGTCATGCAGGAGTAACAGCACAGGTTACAAAAGGGCCGGTTCATGTTTTTCCTTCACCTGAGTCTGATAAAATTATTTACTATGTTACTTCATTTTATCTCTTAATGATATTTTCAGTTATTGGTGGCATGATATTTCATAATGGTTTAGATTTCAGGAAAAAATTCGTTGCAAAAATCCAAGGCAAACAATTGCAACACACCGTTAATTTAGCCGGAAAAGAATTTGAAAGACTATCGACCAACGAAAGAATTCAGCATTTTCTATTAATGACAAGTTTCTCGTTATTAGTTTATACGGGATTTGCCATGAAATTCCCTGAATCGTGGTGGGCAGCGCCGTTGATTCGCTGGGAAGGCGCTTTTGCGTTTCGTGGATGGCTACATCGGATTTCTGCTGTTGTGATGATCGGGCTTTCAGCTTATCATGCGATTTATTTAGTTGCCAGTAATAGAGGCAGGGGACAGGTTAAAGCCATGCTTCCCAAATTTAAAGATTTAAAAGATGTGATCCACATGTTTAAATATTACTTTGGCATTTCAAAAGATAAACCCAAATTTGAACGATACAACTATATTGAAAAAGCCGAATATTGGGCGCTTATTTGGGGCACGATTGTTATGTCAGTTACCGGTTTTCTTTTGTGGTTTGAAAACATTTCATTGCGTCTTTTTCCAAAGTGGATTACTGATGTTAGTACAGTGATACATCTGTATGAAGCAGTTTTAGCAACTCTGGCTATCCTGGTCTGGCATTTTTATTTTCAATTTTTTGATCCACATGTTTATCCCATAAATACCACTTGTCTGACAGGAACTATTTCAGAGGAAGATATGATCGAAGAGCATCCTTTGGAGTATGAAAGATTGAATTCTTGAAACTGGATACTGGTTGCTTGATGCTGGATTCTAGTTGCTTGAATCTGGATACTTGATGCTGGATACTTGATGCTGGATACTTGATGCTGGATACTTGATGCTGGATGCTTGATCCCTGATGCTGGATTCTGGATGGGGTGGGGAAATCGAGGATCAAGGTTCAAGAAACCAGCATCATTTTAATTTACAAGTAAGTTTACTTTGTCAGATTAGAAAAATCACCCAAAAGTTGTCATTCCGGCACGCCTGTCCAATTCCCTTCAAAAATACTTATTGTGGGCAGGCTGGGCTTTTTTGCCGCAATCTTCTACTAAATTTTAACGAGATTCCGGTATTCCTCCGCCAGCTGGCGGATTCAACCGGAATGACAGGCGAATAGTGATAATGTGACAAAGTAGAAATAAAAAAGCCACTGAAACAAAACAGTGGCTTTTTTATTTGAAGTACAATCTATCAGATTATTTTAAAATTTATTCTCCGTTAATCTTTCATATTCCAGTCCATGCTCCTCCATCATTTGCTTCTCCGACATTTTACCTGTGAGGCAGGTTGTGTTCATCGGGTAAATATGCGGGTCGAAAAACTGGTAGTAAAAATGCCAAATGATAATGGCAAGTGTAGCCAGAATTGCTTCGTAATAGTGAATGACGGTGCTGACATCTGTGACCCATTTTGGGAAATATTTCATGGCAAGATTTTCAAACCATAGTATAAAACCGGTTGCGCCCATGACAAACGTTCCCCAGATTAATGCCCAGTATTCCATTTTTTCAATATAATTATAATAATCAAATTTTGGTTTTTCTTTGGCAAGACCCAGGTTAAATTGTATCATTTGAATGATATCTTTCAAGTCTTTAAAAACCGGCAGCATTGCCATTATATGTTTTTTACCGCGTTTATTCATAAAAATGTAATACACATGATAAATTGATAATAAAATCATGAGCCCACCGGCGATTCTGTGAAGCAATCCTCTTACAGCAAAAGCGCCTTCCCAGCGGGTAAATGGCATTGCCCACCAGGCTTCAGGGAACTTTAAAACGAATCCGGTAATAACCAGGGTAATAAATGTACTCATTAAAATGAAATGTTGGGTTCTTTCATTTCCGGATAATCTTTCGAATTCCCTGCCGCTGAATTCTTCAATAAGAGTATGCTCTCCATGACCTTTAAATTTCGCTTTTAGTTTTTTCAAAAAGTCTATCCCATTGTGGAAAATCATGCCTCCGATCACACCAATAATCATAAAAATGTAAAACCAGGTCGCATAGTATATGATTTTATCTGATTGCGGAGTTGGCTTGATATGAACTTTTCCAATGGCTACTTTATCAGTAATTCCCGGATGGCAATCACCGCACGTTTCACGAAGATTATCTTTATGGATTAATGACACAGGATCGTCCGAAGGTTTGATATTGTGCACGCCATGGCAACTGGCGCAATTTGCAGTAACAATAGAACCGGATCGGTTTGCTAATCCATGATAACTGTCATTATAGCTGTCAACTGCTTCCCGGTTGAGTCTGTATTTTGAAATAATTTTTTCAGCCTCGTGGCAACGCGGACAGGTGGTTTTTGAAATTACAGCAGTAAAAACTGTTGAAGTCGGATCAGCGTGCGTTTTGATCGCGTGTTCCGTATGACAATCCGTACATACCGGGGAATCAGTTGCGCCGGCTAACAGACCTTTGCCATGAACGCTTTCCATATATACAGTATTGATCGAATCGTGACAGGCTGAACACGTCCCGGGTATATTAAATTTGTTCGTTAATGAAGTTGGATGACTCGAAGGCTGAACATCGTGGGCGCCATGACAATCGGAACATTTTGCTGCATGAAGGCAGCCATCTTCCAGGGCTGCTTTGAAATGAATGCTTGTTTTGTAAACCTCGCATGGCTTAAAAATAGGAATATTATATTTTTTGACTATTTCAGCATTTGAATGACATTTTGCACAAACTTTCGGTTGATTTAAAATAAAGAGCGTTGAAGCTGAATCGTCCGATGGATAAACATAATGAGATGTATGGCAATGCCAGCAATAGGGCGCTTCGCTATGTCCTTCCTGCAAGCTTTTGCCATGAATGCTTTCCAAATATTCTTCTTCAACATCCTCATGGCACATATTACAATTTGGGCGTTCTAATTCTTCATCATGAGGAAGCTCTTCAATATTGTCATGACATTCAATGCATGAAAATTCACCGTGAATAGAATTGGAGAATTTTTCCAAATCCACAAATAAAGTATCTTCTTTGCCGTCTTCCGTTGTTTTTGTTAATTCCATATCACTATGGCAATCCAGACATTCATCGTTTGATATGTCTTGACAAAAACCGGGATAAGAAATTAGAAGGAACAAAATAATGAAACAATAAAAAGTACCATACTTAATATTCATGTTTTATCCTTTCGCTGCTCGTGGTTTCATCCTTTTCCATTCTTGACATTGTAAAAATTAAACCAATATTATTCCATTACACACAAAATCTATAGTATTACAAGTTCAATCTTTGTTTTTTGTGCAAAAGTTTTTAAATCCAGAACAATAAACTCATACAACGAAAAGGCTGAGGCTAAGGCGGAGCAAGGTAGAAGATTAAAGGATTAAGGATTTTTTTTCCTTCGCCTTCGCCTCAGCCTTTGCCTGCACTTTAGTGCGCTGGGTTATTTCAATAAATAATTTTTGTACTCGATTTAGCAGGATAATAAAATAAAAGCACCATGTTGACAGGTGTAAATCTGAATCTATTATTAATAATTTTTATTATTCTGCTACAAATCATTCTGCGAAATATTATATTTCAAAATTTATTTAACAAAAGATGTGATTAATACAATTTCCTTGCCAGTAATTTTCTTGACTAATAAAAACAATAATATAGATGCGCCACCAAAAACAATTCGTTTCATTTTCATACTGCTGAAATAATAAAAATCAAACGTAATTATTTAATATTATTAATGTAATATAATTGAAACACTCTGTTTTAAATGAAACAGTGCAACTTTATTATTATCGACAGCAAAGGATAGTTATTGTCTGTTATTTTAAGACTTAATGGCATTTTACTCTGTTTACTGAACATCACTTTTAATATTTATAGAAACTTTTTTATTGAATTTTTAAAATAATATCATTATATTCAAAACGATTTGTTTCATTTACTAACATAAGAAATAATAAATTTCAGGGATTCAAATAATGTCATTAATCAAATCATCAACCATTGATATTCTTGATTCAATTGGTGAGGGTCTTTTTACTGTTAATAAAGACTTTAAAATAAATTTTTTTAACAGTGCTGCCGAAAGAATAACCGGGCTCAAACGGGAAGAGGTGTTTGGAAAATTCTGCAAGCATGTATTCAGATCAAATCGTTGCTTCATAAAATGTCCCATAGCCCAGGTTTTGGAGACGGATAAAAATATATATGAACTGGAATCAAAAATACGTAACAGAAATGGAAATTTTGTGCCGATTAAAATGAATGTATCAGTACTGAAAAATGCGGAAAATGAACCAACTGGTGGCGTTATTTCATTCCGGGATATTTCAGAATTAGAAATATTCAGAGAAAAACACATAAAAAAGAACCAGTTTCATGGCGTTGTTGGTCATAGCAAAGCGATGCAGGAAATTTTCCAATTAATTGAAGAAATATCCGATTCGGATGCATCTGTACTAATACAGGGAGATTCAGGAACCGGTAAAGAAATGATTGCCAATGCGGTCCAGGCAACCAGCTTGCGTAAAGATAAACCGTTTATAAAAGTGAATTGTTCTGTGTTTTCGCCCCAGTTATTAGCGAGTGAACTTTTCGGGCATGTAAAAGGCTCGTTTACCGGGGCTATTAAAGACAGACAGGGCAGGTTTGAAGTCGCTGATGGCGGCACACTGTTTCTTGATGAAGTATGTGAAATGCCTATGCAGACACAATTACAATTACTTCGCGTGATTCAGGAAGGTACTTTTGAGCGAGTCGGAGAATCGATCACCAGAACTGTTGACGTAAGGGTTATTGCAGCGTCAAATAAAAATATTAAAGAAACAATCAGCCAGGGAAATTTCAGGGAAGATCTTTATTATCGCCTGAATGTTATCCCCATCGAAATTCCTCCCATTGATGAACGCAAAGAAGACATTCCCCATTTAGTCAAACATTTCATTAAAAAGTATGCGTTGATTTACAATAAAAATATTCAGGATGTTGAAGATGATGCTTTGGAACATCTTATTAATTACCCCTGGCCCGGAAATGTCCGGGAGTTGGAAAATGCGATAGAATACTCTTTTGCCAGGACCAAAGATAAAAACATCATCGAATTCTGCAAACTCCCGCCAAATATACGCGAAAAAGCTTCACCGATTGTCAGGCAAAATAAATCTTGCCATTCAAAAGATGAGACAACCGCTATCATTCAATTATTAGAAAAACACCAATGGAACAAAACCAAAGTTGCCAAGGAATTGGGCATTGGCAGAAGTACGCTTTGGAGGAAACTTAAGGAACTTAATCTGGGTGAATAATAAACAGACATACCGTTTCATTCGAAACATTATGTTTCACAAGCTTTAATCTCATAATTATTTTGATATTACGGCAATTAAAATTAAAAAAACGCGGTAATTGAAACACTTCCTAAAATTTTTTCTTCGAACCCATCATATTGTAATTATACTAGTTAACAATCCTGGCAAGAAAATTGCTTCCAAACAAGATTATGTCAGAAATGTTAGGAAATCAATACTTCTTGGCAAGGAAATACTCCCTTGCTGCTGATGAATTAGAGAAAGCGCTTTCAAAAAATCCGACCAGTAAAGGAATTCGCCGAAAATTGATCATCTGTGAAATCCAACATGGCAATATAAACAGAGCGCTCGAACTATTCGTTTCCCTAGTTGAAGAGGATGTCGCTTTCATCATAGATGCAGATCCTATAATGGACGATTGTCCCTGCCCGGAATTAGTATATGATATGGAAGAACAATTCAGCGACAACAAGAATTCGCTGGACTATCATTTGAAATTAGCAATGATCTGGCTGTACTGTGATGTCAATAAATCGTTGCAGTATTTCAATTTGAGTTTGAGTATGAATGGCGATAATGATTTAATTAAAAAAATCATAAATCATCTCACTTCATATTTATTAAAACAAGAGCAAACATAAAGTTTCTGTTTGCTCTTTTGATTATTAATTAATAAACTTTCAATATGAGGGACTAATGAAACGGACAATAATTATTTTAAGTCTACTGATTATGTCACTTTTTTTTCTATTATTTCAATGGGGATGCACTGACAAATATAAACCTGCTCCGGGAGTATTTTCTGCATCTGAAGAAACAAGTTGTACCCATTGCCATTTAAACGCCAATTTGCTTAAAGAAGTAGCAACGCCATTGCCACCACCCGAAGAACCCGCAGGCGAAGGCTGAGGCGGCGCTGTGTCTCAGTTGGAGGCATGGGAAATGGTTCATGTTTCAGTCGATTTTTTGAATACGACTCACGGAAAAATTGAATGTTCAGCTTGTCATGGCGGAGATAAAACATCTTATGAAAAGGAAGGCGCTCATCAGGATTTGATAGCACTGCCCGGTGATGAAGAGGCAACTTATTGCTCATCCTGCCATGAAGAAATTTCCAATAATTATTCAGTTTCTCTACACAAAACACAACAGGGTTATTTTAAACGGATCGAAAATCGCCTTGGTTACAGCATTGAAAATGATGCCACAATGGTAGGAAAGTTTGATAAAGAGTGTGGCAAATGTCATGTGAGCTGTGGGCAATGTCATGTGTCGCGACCGGTTTCAGTAAAAGGCGGCTTTATTAATGGGCATAAGTTTGGTGAACCCACCAGGGATAATAATTGCGTAGCCTGTCATGGCAGCCGTGTTGGTGCAGAATACCTGGGACAAAATGAAGATTATTTTGCTGATCTACACAGGTATAAACCCGGCGGCGCTAAATGTACTTTCTGCCACAGTGGTGATGAAATGCACTCCAATGGCACAAAGTTCGATTATCGTTATTTAAACACTGATATGCCGCGCTGCGAGTATTGCCATGATGAAAAGAAGGAATCAAACAAATATCATCAGATACATTGGGCAAATCAAAACGTGCCAACCTTATCCTGTCATGTGTGCCATTCACAACCATATAAAAATTGTAATGGCTGCCATACAGGCGGCTCAGGTATTACCGGTGAATCCTACTTCAAATTTAAAATTGCCAAAAATAAATTTGATCTGGAAGCTGCCAATCGTGTTTATGATTACGTAACCGTACGTCATATTCCTATTGCACCTGATACTTATGCCAGTTGGGGAATCGCTGATCTGCCAAATTTCAACAGCGAACCAACCTGGAAATACACTACACCGCATAATATTCAAAAATGGACAGCACAGACCGATACCACTGGAACAAATGGTAAATGTGGCGCCAATTGTCATGATTCCGAGGAAATTTATTTAATGAATTCTGATCTTTTAGATTATGAAATTGAAGCAAATAAAAACATTATTATGGACGATAAAATACCTAATTAACTATATTAAATAACTAATTAACATTTAATTAATTTAATTTATTTATTAATCATTTTTTAACAGGAGGTTTTCATGTTAAAGAAACTTTTAGTACCTTTTTTAATTTTAGCTTTATTTATGGTTGTTGGTTGCGATAAAGACAATCCAACAGAACCAGAGCAAAAAACCGAGTTTGAGCTTCTCGCAGAACTTGGTGATGTCTATTTTACCAGCTATACTAATGCTGCCGGCGCTGGAGTAAACACCACTATGTCAGCTTTATACGATTTGTTGACTGATACCGATGCTTCAAATGATCCTTACATGATTGATTTTCGTAGTGCAGCTGATTATGCCGCAGGTTATATTAAAGGTACTGTAAACATGACTTATGACAATTTGGTAGCAAAAATTGATGACGGTACAATTCCCAAAGACAAGCCAATCGTGAATATCTGTTATAGCGGGCAGGGCGCCAGCAGAGCTACTGCTTTATTAAACATGTTGGGTTATCAAGCACAAAATTTATTGTTTGCATATTGTGGTGTTGATACAGGCATAACTAAAGCTGATAAGTGGGTAGGACAAACTGCTGCAGATGAATATACCAGTATGGAAACAACAGCAAACACGACAACTACTACTTATGATTTTCCAGTATTAAGCACTGGCGAAGAAACTGCTGAAGCCATAATCAAAGCAAGATGGACTGCAATGCTTTCAGATGACTGGACAGCTTCTGCAACTGATGTTTGGGATAATCCAAGTAATTATTTTATTATTAATTACTGGCCTGCCAGTGAATATGCAAATCCAGGACACATTCCCGGGGCTTACCAATTCACACCAAAATCTTCTCTTAAGACAACTGAAATGCTGAATCTTTTACCAACTGACAAAACTATTGTTGTTTATTGTTACACAGGTCAAACTTCAGCCCAAGTTGTAACTTATTTAAGGATTTTAGGGTATGATGCACAAAGCCTATTGTATGGTGTGAATGGCTTTTATTATCATGGGTTAGATGCTATTGGTCATCAATATAAAGCACCAGCACCTGATATTTATGATGCAGTTTTAGAACCATAAGTTGAAATCATTTAAGATAATATTATAATTGTAGAGAGCAGTGTTTTTTTAGGAACACTGCTCTTTACTTCATTTAAAATATGAGCAGAAAAGTTATGAAATTTAAAATATTTATTTTATGCTTATTTTTAATTATCGCTCTGATAAACACAGGATTTGCAGGTGACCTGCAATTTCACGGACGAGCTTCCAACTCCCTTTATAGCTATGAGGATACAACTTCTCATACAAAAGTTTACCAATTTGTTCGTTTTTCAGTGGAATCTCCCAGTATGTCCAACTTTTCACTGAATGTTTCCTTACGGGCATTATCAGACCTGAACGTTACGCTTGATGAAGATTTGCGGTTCAAAGCGTACAATCTCAATTTAGAATTTAAAAAACTTTTCAACCGAATGGATTTGGTGCTGGGGAGACAATTTCTCCATCCCGGAACTGTTTTGGGCGGGCTCGACGGTTTGTACACAAAATTTCGTTTTACAAAAAAAATCAGTCTATCTGCTTATGGCGGTGTTGAGTCACATTTCAATCGCAGCTTAAAACTTTACAAATTTGATGACAGTTTTACGGCTGGCGGACTTTTTGAATGGCGAAAACTTTTTTGCTCCAACTTACAAATGTTCTATCTGCAAAAAACCAATACAGAAGACATGTATTGGCAATTAGCAGGTTTGAACCTGCAAAACTCTTTGATTCCCAGAACAAACCTTCGGGTTCAAGCGCACTATGATTTATTAAATTCCAGACTCCACCGTTTATTGGCTTCTGCCCGTGTCAAATTGAATAAGAAAATCGCCCTGTCATTAGGATACAAAAATCAGCATCCACAGGTTTATGCTAACTCCTATTTCACGATTTTTGAAGTCAATCCGTACCAGCAATATAAACTGGGCGCTAACTACCATCTCTCGAAAAACTTTTTTTTAAGCGGACAATACCAACTCCTTCAATTCGATACAGAGACTGCTAACAGGGTGTTTTTGACCTTCAATAACATGAATGGCAGCATCGGGCTTGTTTATGAATCCGGCTATGCCGGGGAACAGTTGGGAGTGATTTTCGACTACGCTTATTCAATTACGCCGAAATTACTTGCATCGATAAATATAGATTATTCAAGATATAAAACAGAAAAAATATATGAATTTGAAAACGAAATCGCCAATGCGGTTCGGTTTTCATATCGTTTCTTAAAACGCTGGACTGCTGATTTAGAATATCAATGGTTAACAAACCGTTTTAAAGAAAGCGATTCACGATTATTAAATCATATCCACTTTCGATTTTAGATTTACGATTCTCGATTTACGATTTGCGAATTTCGATTTACGAATTAATAAATTAACCTTGGCGATTTTAAAAATAGTAAATATTTAGCAATGAAAAATTACAATGAAAAATTAATCTCTCCCACAGAAATGGAACTGCCACAGAAAAAAATAATTAATTTGTTTCTGTGGCAGTTCATTTCTGTGGGAGAAAGAATTTGTATCTGAATAGTTGCAAAAAATATATCTGTTTTTTAACAATATCACAAATTCATTTAGTAAAACATTAACCCTTAAAAAAGTAAAAAAATTATGAAAAAGATCATTTTTGTTATAGGGCTGTCTTGTCTCGTTATTTTGAATTACTTGTTATTTGCCGGGGATATTGACCTGATATTCTCTCATAAATATCATGCGGAAGAAGCAGAGGCTGCTTGTACTGACTGCCATAATGCAGAAGAAAGCGCCAAAGCCTCTGACAATCTGCTTCCCAATATGGAAACCTGTTACAACTGCCACGACGAAGATGACACAGAATGTACACTGTGCCACAAAGATCCGGACAACGCCGTCGAATATCCAAGGATCACAGAATACATCGCCAATTTTCCGCACAGCAAACATATTACTGAAAAGATGACTTGCGAAAAATGTCACATAAAAATTTCTGTAAGTGAAAATGTGCTGGAAAAACATCTGCCTAAAATGGCGGCGTGTGTTGAATGTCATACTGAAAAAAGTCAAGATGATTACTGCTATATATGTCATGGCAAAGGTGAAGATCTAGAACCAGCAGATCATAAATTGGCATGGAAGGAGAGTCATGGCATTACGGCTCAAACAGAAGAAGAATCGTGTAATGCTTGCCATACAAAAGAATCCTGTTTGGAATGTCACAGCAATGATAACCTGGATCACAAAGCCCATCCGTTGAATTATGCGAATAATCATGGACTTTATGCAAAAGGTAATAAAGATAATTGCTACACTTGTCACGAAGAACTTTCCTTTTGCGTTGATTGTCATCAAAAAAGAATGGTGATGCCGAGGAATCATTCATTTGCTAACTGGTCAAATACAACAACCGGCGGCGGACATTCGCGAGCAGCAAAGTTGGATCTGGATTCTTGTTTGAGTTGTCATTCGGATGCAGAGGGGGATCCTGTTTGTGTTATTTGTCATAGTCGTTGATTTGGTTTTAATCATTGATTTTTAAAAATATTGAGAAAATTCCAAGCTCTAAATAACAAATTCCAAAAAACTCCAATATCCAAATTCCAAACATGATGTTTAATTATTGGAATTTGTGATTTGAGATTTATTTGGAATTTGGGGTTTGTTATTTGGAATTTCAAACCTCGAGGTAAACAATGAAAAAAATATTAGTTGTCCTAATTATAATCTTGATCCCAATAATGTTGACAAGTTTCTGCTCCACAGACAAAAACCCTTTACCCAGCGTTTCTCACCCGGAAGGATGGAATACCCAAGGTGCGGAAAATACGCATGGCGCAAAAGTATTAGAAACAGACTATAGTTCTTGTAAAAGCTGCCATGGTGTTGATTTAAAAGGCGGGAAAACCGGTAAAGGCTGTTTTGATTGTCATCAAACATATCCACATCCGGATGAATGGACTCAATTCTCTAATAACAATAGCCATAAGGCTTACATTGAAACAAATATGAATGGAATCGACTATTGCAAGGGCTGTCATGGTGAAAATTTAACTGGCGGGAAAAGTGGTGTTTCCTGCTTTAGTTGTCATAAAACTGGTTCGTTACCATAGAATATTTGTATCAAACAGGCAATATTTTCAATTTCAATCTTTTTATTTTTTAGGTTTGCCATTTATCGTTCTATATATGAAAATTTTGTTTCCATATTCTTTAAAAAAAAAGCCAAAAGAAATTAATCTTTTGGCTTTAAATTTATAATCTACTATGATAAAACAGTAAATTATTAGAAACCGCTGAAGCAGCCAACATTTTATGTACTTCATTGAATCAATCACAATCTCCAATGTTATTTCATGTTTTCGTCAGCTTTCTTCTTCGATGAAAAAATATACCTGACAAAATAAATAAACAGTAACAAGAAACAAATCAGAAGTATATATTCCAGACCTTTTGTTTCAAAAATATTAATATACGAATAAGATTCCATTTTATCTCTCCTGATTACAATTCAATAAATGATTTAATCTTCAAACACAGGCATTCTGCTTACAACCCAGCGGAACACCCATATTTCTGTAAAAATGATCATAAGTGTAATAACTATCTCAATCCATGATGGATAATAAACAGCAGGGATGTTCCAGTTAAACGTAATAATTGATATGTTCAACCTGTTTAGTATGATTCCAATCATAGTTAAAATTGCAGCAGTACGGATTATGCCAAGGTTTCTGTTTTTTGCTCCGTAAGCAAACATAAAACATGGGATGAGCACCAGTCCAATCACTTCAAACAGGTACCAAATACCCCAGGAATCAGTCAAATAAGACCACTGTCCGCCATGGATAAAGACAAGCGCTTTAAAAAAGTAATATACGAACATTGTGATAGCTGCACCTTTTGCCAATCCGAAAATTATTTCATCAAAAGCAGCGTGATGCTTTGAGTCTATTTTATCTTTGAACACCCTGTGGCTTATGGTACCCTCAAATATAACCATGGAAAGACCGGCAAAAATACTGGACACAAAAAAGAAAACCGGGATAAATTCCGAATACCAGAGCGGATGAATTTTGCTTTTTGCCATTAAAAAGAGCGCGCCAAGTCCTGACTGATGAAGTATGGAAAGAGTGATACCAAAGATAACTGCGCCAACTGTTAATGATTTCAATATTTTTTGAAGTTTTTCCCAGCCTAACCATTGCGCAATCGTTGGTGAAAATTCAAGAAATTCCGTAGCCATATAAAGCAAAAAGTGCCACGCAACCAGAAATAACACCGAGTTGTAACCAAAAGAATTGCCAATAATCGGATTGAAAATATTCCATGGTTTCCCCAAATCCAATACAAGCGCGCCGGCATAAAACATGTAAGCCAAAAGTCCATTCAATACAGTTACCTTAACGATTGGGTGGTACTTTTCAACCTTCATAACGTAAACGACAAAGGTGATGACATAAGCGCCGCCGGCAAAAGCAACGCCGGTTATCACATCAAATCCGATCCAGAATCCCCAGGGGAATTCTTGTGAAAGATTAGTGGCATAACCCAATCCTTTAACAAAACGCAGGATTAGCAGTATGAATCCAATAAACATGATCGGAAGGGAAATAATATTAAACGGTGTTAGCCATTTCCCCCTGGGCTTCATTTCCTGTAGGATGAATTTAAAAAATCTTTTTACTTCACCGAAAAAAATAGTTTTTTTGTCCATTTTATATCCCTTTTTAAAAGGAGTAGCAGTCCCAATCTCAAGTACGTTTTTTCCTGCCACTGCCACTCAC
The DNA here is from genome assembly GCA_016783825.1 of Candidatus Zhuqueibacterota bacterium. Lineage (GTDB taxonomy): Bacteria > Zhuqueibacterota > Zhuqueibacteria > Thermofontimicrobiales > Thermofontimicrobiaceae > Nigeripontimicrobium. The sequence continues at coordinate 23,879 of JADHVV010000043.1, forward strand.
ATGTCACTGACTAATTACTATTCATTTATAAAAAATCCATGAAATAGCCATCTCTACTCTTCACTGCTTTCATCTTTTTTGGTTAGAAAATGCAAGCCGGTCAACAATGCCGGCGCACCAAAAAATATTAATGGAACAGCATAGAGGAATTCTTTTGTGTATTCAGGATAAGGCGTTGTTCCCAGGTCAGTCCTGAATCCAATTTGTTCAAATGGAACACCTGAAAGATAAAGCCACCCGGTTCCGCCGACTTCATGTTCGCCGTAAATTTTATGAACATATTTTTCCGGATGATTATATATACGAACCCTGGCGATCTCCATTAGCTCTCTTTTGCTTCCGAACATCAAAGCGCCTGTTGGACAGGCTTCAACACAGGCAGGTTTTTTGCCTTGCTGAAGGCGGTCATAACACATATTGCATTTTTGAACCTTTGGATTCCAACTCCCATACTCATATTTAGGAATATTGAATGGGCATGAAGCCATACAATATCTACAACCAATACATTTTCCTTCCCGCCAGATCACGGGGCCCTCTTTAGTTTTTAACATGGCATTGGTCAGGCAAGCAGCAGTACAAGCGGGCTGCCAGCAGTGCATACATTGTTGTTTAACAAAGACTTCCCCAACGTCGGTCTCGTATCGATTAACAACCGTCCACTGTTTTTCGCTGGGAGTCCGAAGGTTGTCAAGAGCATTATCATTTTCCACATCAGGCACTAAAAGATCATGTGCTTCACCACAGGCTTTTTCACAAGCTCTACAACCGATGCATCGCGTGGTATCCGTAAGCACTCCGACAAACTCTTCATCATTTTGTTTCTCTTTTGCTTGCAACCCTGTCGCGGCTAATGACGCTGCTATGCCACCTGTTACTTTTAGAAAATTCCTTCTATCCATTTATTCCTCCATCGTTTCTGATATTAACCGGTTATTCTATAACTCCTAATAACATTGTTTTTTCCACCAAGGCGGATCTTCGATTAACAAAAATATTGAACAGAACTTTCACATTTTAGTTGTAAAAATTATGTCATTTTTCATCTGCATTTTTTGGAGTAAATTTTATTTTCTCGCCAGTATGACACATTTGGCAATTTTCGCTGGCTTCTTTACCAGTGCCCGCTTCATGACATTCCCAGCAATTCTTATGAATGACAACTTTTGAACTCAATGTTTCATCAGCAATATTTGCCGGGTTTGAATGGTGACACTTTGAACAAGCCTGCGCCTGCAATTTTCCGGAACCACCTTCATGATGACATATCTTACAATCGATCCAAAAATCATCGAAATAATCTTCATGAGGTATGTTTAATTTTGCAGCATTTGTCTCATGATGACAGTCTTCACATGCCACATCAAACTCTTCAGTGTGTTGCAGATGCGGAAAAACAACTTCTCCGGCAGATGATGGTGTTATTATCTCTTCCGGTACGTCTGTCGTGTCCTGGGTTGAAGAAAGATTTTTTTCTGCTGCTAATAATGGAGATTTGAAAATTGATGAATTTTCCGGTTTTTTTGTTTCAAGAGAAAATAATGTAGCGATGAAAAAAACCAAAATTCCAAAGAAAATTACCTGTTTTTTCATAATGATTCCCTGATTTTACTTTTAAGTTGATTATAGGACTATTGAAGTTGACTGATTAGAGCTCCCACTGAAACGAACTCCCACAGAAATGAAATTATATTTTTTTTTTCTGTGACAGTTCTAATTCTGTGGGAGAAAAAAAACCACATCAACAGTTTCAAAGATTATTTAAACGTTGCTTGAAGGAAAGAATCGGGAAAGGCTTCCCACACTTTTTCATTCAGTTGTTCTGCTTTCATTTCAGCTTCCTTTTCCTCACTGTTGATTTTGGTTACCATTTTAGAAAATTTATCAATTTCCTTTTGATACCAGGAAACCGTGTCAGCGCCAATTTTCAGTGTTTTTAATTCATCAGTGAGATTGGCAGGTTCAATGTTGCAAATCCATCCCAATTCATAAGTTTTCATGTTTACATATTCAATATGCTCATTTAGGTTTGTGTTTACAGTTGCCACTTTTCCACTAACAGGCGAAGGGATTTTCATACTATAAGACCCTTGTTTGATAGTAAAAAGCGGTTCACCTTTTTTGATATTCAAACCGGCTTTCGGTAATTCCAGATCGTCAATTTTGCCCAATGTTTTTTGGGTAAAATCATCAATGCCGATCCGAACCAAACCGTTTAATTCAAGCTTTACCCAGTTATGAGCGGGAGAAATAAATACACCGGCAGGGACGTTGAACTCATGTTTTGATTTAGATTCACCATGAGAAGGAGTAATCAGGTGTACTTTAGATTTTATTGTTCTGTCAATTCTATCCTGACGCCGGATCAAGAACTTATTCACAAAATCCACCAACTCGTCTTCAGTGAATGGTTTCTGAACGTAATCCATGGCTCCGTATTTCATCGTTGCCACTGCCGACTCAATGCTTGCATAACCTGTTATCACAATAACATCAATATCAGGTCGCAAATGTTTGACGGCTTTGGTCACTTCGATGCCATCCATTTCTGGCATTTTTAGATCGGTGAACACAAAGTCATAGTCATTTTTTTTCACAAGGCTCAAAGCCTCGGGACCTTTTTCAACAGTATCAACCGAGTAACCAGCAAAGACAAGTATTTTACGAAAACTATCAAGGATGATTTCTTCGTCATCAACCGCCAAAATTTTGGCTTTCGGATTTTCCACTTCTACCCGTTTTAAGCTTTTGGCTTCATCAGCAAAATCCAGTCTTAAACCGATATCCAAAGCCTCTTTTCTCTCTTTGGCGGTCTTGGATTCCTGCATTTTCCGCATCACTATCCGTAATACTGCATCAACAATAATAAACACAACAACTGTTAGTACAACAATTAATACTACCATG
>JADHVV010000044.1 GCA_016783825.1 Candidatus Zhuqueibacterota bacterium
GCTGCCAGCGCCGACTTCAAGTATTTTCTTTCCTTTAAATTCTGCCAACGATTTTAAATTTGAAAAAATCCGATCACCGGTTGAGTAAACCTGGTTGATTTCTTTTTTCTCTTCCCAGAATTTTTCCCAGTGATCTTTTGTTGATGTTTTTATGTTTTCTTTCATTTATGTTGATCTTAATAATGATTAAAATATCAAATGTAACTATTTTACGGAGTTCCTCCTCAAACCGACAAGTTACAGACGAATATAATTTCCAACGAATACAAGAATCCAACGGACTCAGTTGGGTTCTTGAATCCGTTGGAAAAAGAATTGTTCTAATTGTTAAAACGGTCAGTAAAAAAAAGCTGAGCGAAAGTAAATAATACATATTGTATTGCAAAAAAAAATAGTTTCAAAAGTAATGAAAATTCTGAAATAAATCAAGCAAAATTTGAAGTTATTTCTACGTATGAAATAATAAATAAAAGTTGAGCGGTTTCGATTTAGTCGTCAAATAATCTGTCAATTAAGATGGTTTCCAAATCTCTGCGACCATCAAAAATACCTAAAATCATAATCAACGATTTGGATTCTTCAATTTTGTACATTATTCGATAAGGAGGACTTATAATTTCATGGTAGGATTTGATGCCAAGTTTTTTCAATTCGGGTACTATTCTACCTCTAGAAGGAAACCTTTCTATAGTATCAACTTTTGAAACCAATCTGTCATTAATTTTAATCGCTTTATTGATGCTATCTAAAGAAATATAATCAATTATTTCATCGAGGTCATCTCTTGCCGCATGGGTCCATTCAATGTCAAAATATTTATCTATCGACATTTTGTAAGTTCTTTAATTTATTTTCCATTTGTTTTTTTAGTTCGTTATGAGAAATAACTTTTCCTTCTTGATAATCTTTTTCACCTCTTGCTAAAAATTTCAGGAGGAAAAACGCCTTCCGAAATTTTTCATAAGAGGAAATATCTTGAATTACTGCCCTGGCTTCATCATTTTTTGTAATAATGATGGTTTCATGGTTTTCATTCACTAAATCTAAAATTTCATCGGAATGATTTTTCAAATAATCAACGGATTTAATGTTCATTTTTTCTCCAACTTTTTTTAGAAATGTTTAAAACTAGTAAGAAGATAATATATAGTTCATAGAAAATCAAGTATAAAAAGTTACCCAATTTGCATCATTTCGATTTTATCTTTATAATTTTGGAAGAAACTATTACGTTCCACCATTTCTATTATTTCATTTTTCTGCTGCGCTGATTCCACTACCCGAAACGCTTCATTTCGAGCTTGAATCAATAGGGAAGAATCTTTCAGAGGATTAGCAATTTTAAGTTCAGGCAAACCGTGTTGCTTTGTTCCAAAAAATTCACCAGGACCGCGTAACTCCAAATCAACTTCAGCGATTTTAAATCCGTCAGTGGTTTTTGCCATTGTATTCAACCGGGTGAGTGCTTCTTCGGTTAAAGGATATTTGCCAATTAAAATACAGTACGATTGCTCACTGCCGCGCCCCACTCTTCCGCGCAATTGATGCAATTGAGTCAAACCAAACCGTTCAGCGTTTTCAATGAGCATGATCGTTGCGTTGGGGACATCAACGCCAACTTCAATCACGGTGGTGCTGACAAGAATTTGTGTTTCATTCTTTTTGAACGAATCCATGACTGCTTCTTTTTCCTCACTTTTCATCCTGCCATGAAGAAGCGCAATCTTATTATTAGCAAAAATACCTTCCCGTATTTTATCATAACTCTCTGTTGCAGCCTGTAAATCCAGTTTTGCTGATTCTTCAATTAGGGGGAATACGATGTAAACCTGGCTGCCCTCATCGACTTTTGATTTTACAAATTTATAAATGTCAGGTCTTTTGTTTGAATAGCGCCAGGTGGTTATAACGGGTTTCCTTCCCGAAGGAAGTTCATCGATGATTGAAACATCCAAATCTCCGTAAACTGTTAATGATAATGTTCGCGGAATTGGCGTTGCTGTCATAACAAGCACATCCGGATTTTCTCCTTTTTCAAACAGTTCAGCGCGTTGTGAAACACCGAACCGGTGCTGCTCATCAATAACCACTAAACCCAGGTTTTGAAATTTTATATTCTGCTGAATGATAGCGTGAGTCCCAATGACAATGTTGCATTCACCGCTTTCAATCTGCCCCGTAACCGAATCCCGAATGGATTTTTTTTGTGCGCCGACCAGCAATTGAATATTCACATCCATATCTGCTAACAGCCCGCGAAAGGTTAGAAAGTGTTGTTCGGCAAGTATTTCTGTCGGAGCCATTAACGTGGCTTGATAACCGTTTTCAATGGCGATCAACATGGTTACCAGCGCCACGATTGTTTTTCCTGAACCAACATCGCCCTGGATAAGGCGGTACATTGGTTGCGTACTTTTCATATCGCTGCGAATTTCTTTGAGCACTTTTTTTTGAGCCTCTGTCAATTCAAATGGAAGTTCTTTTGCGAGCAATTTTGTTCGATCTCCCACATCCGAAAAAACTATTCCCGATTGTTGTTGATGAATTTTTTGTTTTCTCAGGGCTAACATAAATTGCAGCAGGAAAAGCTCCTCAAATTTTAATCTTTGCTGCGCTTGTTGCATCATTTGAAAGTTTTCAGGAAAGTGGATGTTTTTTAAGGCAATGGGAAAAGGTAATATTTTGTTTCTTGAGACGATGGATTGGGGCAGAGTTTCTTCGAATGAATCTGTATGATTTTTAATTAGATTTTTTATGATCCTGCGAAAACCGCGGCTGTCAAGACCCACCAGGCTCAAAGATTCTGTTGATGAATAAATTGGAATGATAGCGCCGGTATGTAGAAAATCATCTGTCAGGTCTTCGCTCTCTTCAGACAACAGATCAAAATCCGGGTGAATAATTTGCTTGCCACCAAAATAGCCAACTTTTCCGCTCACTGCAAGCAGTTGTCCGGGTTTAAACCGCTTCTGCCAATACTGTACCTGATGAAACCAAACGCATGAAAGGAATCCTGTTTCATCAGTTAGAAGGAGAATAAAGCGCTGTCGAGCTCCCTTTTTGATCCCGCAAGTTTGAACTTTGCCAACAACCGTTGCTTGTTCATCAACTTTAAGATTTTTTATGGGCGTGATATTACTACGATCCAAATAACGCCGGGGATAATATTGGATCATGTCGCTAAACGTATTTATCCCAATTTTTTCTAATGCTTGCGCTCGTTTTTCGCCAATACCTTTGAGATATTGAACAGGTGTATTTAAAAGTTTTTCTTTGTTTTGCAAATAGTTTTCCATGATTGGTGTCATTATTTTTTCTGAACCACTAATTACACGAATTTCACTAATTTAATTTAAATGTGCAATTTTAATTCGTGTAATTAGTGCAATTAGTGGTTTGTTTTTGAATCTGTTTATCTTTTCGGATAAGAAATCGTATAAGTCAAAACCGATTCCTGATCCTTTGGCACACTAACCAAAAAATGAAGTGTACGTGCATCAACTTTTTTATACTCCAAAGTGGATTCTTTTATTTCCCAGAATCCATAAAATTTTTCAATCACCAGCACTTCAACATTTGTCTTTTTGTGATTTCGGATTTTGATCTGCCAGGTCTCTTCATGCGATCGTTTGCTGGTAGATTTTTTATTTATCATTGAGCGTTCAGCTTTTATATCAAATGCATTGCCGAGAAATAATTTTACTTTTTCATTTTTGGGCGTATGGTCTAACTTGTCTTCACCAATAAATTCCAGGGAGTTGTCAGCAGGGTCTTCTTTGTAAACCCTGACTTTACCAGCTGGCAACGGCATTCCAAGCCCGGCCTTTTTGCTATTTACAAATTCCAGGTTTACGCGAATTTTTTTGTTGTCAAGTCTTGGTTCATAAGTATAAACTTTTTTAACATTAGTTTCAGTAGCCGGGAAAAGTGAAATTTGTTTGACCTGGTTGTTTTTCAAAGTAGATTTTCGATTAAGTGTGTACATGTGGTATTCAAAAAATTCTTTTTCTTCGAATTGGGGTTCTGCTTTTGCCACGGCTGCTAACATCATCCTTTCGCTGTCCCTGCGGCGTCTTGGCTGCTGAACTTTATGCACATCACCGGCAATAAGCTTCAATTTAGCCTGTGGATATGTTGCTCCTGATTTATTATCAATGGAAACCCAGGCGTTTAATTCCAGCTTTTTGTCATTTTCTTTTGCCACGGCAACATATTCGGTATGCCATTTCATACCGGATGTCATGTAACTGACTTCAGTTTTATGATTTCCAGCTTTTCCATTTTCAATCTTCCAAACCAGGGTTGGTTTTGTAATTAATCCTTCAGGCAGCGCCGGAAAGTCGATATCAACAATATTTGATTTGGAGAGAGATTTGATCCTGCCATTAGCTGTTTGCAGGATCAAATTGTCAAATTCATAACTGATCAGTTTACCTTTAAGTTCAGCATCATTTTTCAAATAAACAGAAATTTCCTTGTCCAAATATTTTTGGGCAATTTTAGCTGTGCTCACCAAATCGTATTCGTAATTCTGTTCAAGAATATTCACCTTGTCAGGCGCTGTGATCGATTTGAAATGAACAGACGTGGGATCGATCTTTGATGCCACATTTTTGTAGCTTAAATCAAAAATCCCTTTTTTCAATTCAAGCATTCTCAAATCTTTCACGACCGCCAAATTGTTATTGTAAACAGTGATGGCGACATTTCTATCTTGTGCAAATAGTGTTAAATTAATTAAAAGAAAGACTGAAATAAAAAATAATTTTTTCATGGTGTTATCCTCCAGTTTTGATATGATGATTTGGTAACAAGGGAATTGGGTGATTAGGTAATTGGGAAATAAGGGAGTTTGGTAATAAGGTAAATTTGGTAATTATAACATTATTTGTGCAATGAATTCCCAATTACCTAAAAACCCAATTACACAATTACCTTTAATAGTAATTTTGAAAAAAAGAAATTCGGAAATTATAAAGAATCAGAACTTTGAATTCCTAATTGCCCAATTACCCTATTACCTTATTACCCAGTTACCCAACAAACTAATTACCCAGTAACCTTTTTCAATCTTCAAGACTCTCTAAATTTACCTGTACTTTTTCAAGGTTGAGCTCAAAATCAGTTAATTTTTTCTTTTCTCTTTCAATAACCTGCTGCGGCGCTTTTTTAATAAAATCCTGATTCATAAGCTTTGCTTTGATTGATTTGATCTGGTTTTCTAATCGGTCAACTTCTTTTGTTAGCCGATTACGTTCAACTTCAATATCGATCAAACCTTCCAATGGCACAAATATTTCAAGATTAGCGACTACGGAACTGGCTGAATGTTTCGGTTTTCTAATATCCTCTTTTAATTCGACGTTTTCAAGTTGCGCCAATGAAGTAAGATATATTTCATTTCTTGAAAGCAGCTCAAGATTATTTTTATCGCTGCTTTTAATGAACACATCTGCTTTTTTAGCTGGCGGAACGTGCATTTCTCCACGAATATTTCTCACTGCACTTATAGCTTGCTGAATAAGCTCCATCTCCTTTTCGGATGAATCATCAAAATATATTTTATCAAATTGCGGCCAATCGGAAACAATCAAATCCTTTTCATCATCCAGCTTTATTTTTTGCCAGATTTCTTCAGTGATAAACGGAATAAAGGGATGAAGTAATTTAACAATATTTCTCATTGCAAAAATACCAATACCCAGCGCAAACTTTTTTGCTTCAGGATTTTCGCCGTACAACCTTGGCTTGATCAGTTCCAGGTACCAGTCACAATATTCCCGCCAGAAGAATGTGTAAATATTCTCAACCGCCTCATTGAAATGAAATTCTTTAATAGCTATCGTCGCCTTTTTTATCGTTTTATGGAGACGACTCAAAATCCATCTGTCCGCAACTTGCAGATGATTTTTTTTATTCAGAAAATCGCTGTTACGTATCAATTCAGAAATTTCGTTGTCGCTAAAATTGAGCGTCAAAAACCGGAATGAATTCCATAGTTTATTGGAAAAATTTCTGCCAATCTCGAATTTTGATTCTGCCAGGTTTATGTCCTGTCCTTCAGATGTGAGCATCATCAGGGAAAATCGAACAGCATCGGCGCTGTACTTGTTAACCATCGCCAAAGGATCAATTCCATTTCCCAACGATTTACTCATTTTTTGACCCTTGTCATCCCGAACGACACCATTAAAATACACATCTGTAAAAGGAACTTCTCCCATAAATTCGATTCCGGACATTACCATGCGTGCTACCCAGAAAAATATGATATCAGCCGCAGTTACTAAAGTATTCGTTGGGTAAAAATATTTTAACTCTGCAGCATTCTCCGGCCAATCCATCGTTGAAAAAGGCCACAGCCAGGAAGAAAACCAGGTATCTAAAACATCTTCATCCTGTCTTATATTGGCGCTATCACATTTATCACATTTTTCAGGCGCCTCTCGTTTTACCATTATATTATCACAGTCGGTACAATAATAAACGGGAATGCGATGTCCCCACCAAAGCTGTCGGGAAATACACCAATCTCTGACATTTTCCATCCAGTTTTTATAAATTTTAATCCATTTGTTTGGATGAAGTTTTATTGTACCATCTTCCACTACCTTGAGTGCCGGTTCAGCCAAAGGTTTTACTTTCACAAACCATTGGGTGGAAAGATAGGGTTCAACGGTCGTGTTGCAGCGCTGGCAATGAGCCACTGCGTGTTCGTGATTTTCTATTTTTTCTAATAGATTCAGTTTTTCAAGTTCTTTCACTAAATCCTTGCGGCAGGCGAATCTATCGTAGCCATTATATTTACCTGCGTTTTCATTCATCGTTCCATCTTCATTCATTACATTGATCGGCTCCAATCGATGTCTCTGTCCGATCTCAAAATCATTTGGATCATGTGCCGGTGTAACCTTCACCGCGCCTGTGCCAAATTTCGGATCGACTACATCATCGGCAACAACAGGAATTTCACGATTCATCACCGGCAAAGTAACAGTCTTTCCGATCAATTTTTTGAATCGATTATCATCCGGGTGAACAGCAACAGCAACATCGCCTAGCATTGTTTCCGGCCGCGTAGTGGCAACAGTTACAAACTTATTATTCCCGTAAGGATATTTAATGTACCATAATTTACCCTGTTCATCATCATGAATTGCTTCTTCATCGGAAAGAGCGGTCTCGCAGCGAGGACACCAATTAATGATATATTTCCCGCGGTAAATCAAACCTTTCTCATACAACTGACAAAACACTTCGGTAACAGCTTTGGAGAGTTTCGGATCCATTGTGAATCGTTCCCGTTCCCAATCGCAGGAACAGCCCATCTTTTTTAGCTGTTCAATGATGACGTTGCCATATTTTTCTTTCCATTGCCAGACCCTTTCGACAAATTCTTCCCGTCCCAAATCATGGCGGGATATTTTCCCGGATTTTTTTAGATTTCGTTCAACAACATTTTGGGTTGCAATACCGGCGTGATCAGTGCCCGGCAGCCACATCGCTTCGTAGCCCATCATTCTGTGAAAGCGGATCAGAATATCCTGAAGCATGTTATTATAAGCGTGTCCCATGTGCAGGACATCGGTAACATTTGGCGGTGGAATGACGATGGAATAAGGCTTTTTATCCGGATTAACTTCTCCGTGAAAATAATTTTTTTCTATCCAGTATTCGTACCAGCGGTCTTCAACTTGTTTTGGATCGTAAACTTTTGCTAATTCTTTTTCTGACATATTTGGTTTGTAACTCCTGTAGATAAATGAAAATGAAACGGTTCTGTAAAAAATAAAAAGAGTCTATTATTAAAAAATTTGAACCATTAATCCACCAAAGAGACGGCGGACTTTCAGTTTCACGAATTTTCACTAATTGATTTTATTGAATTAGTGAAAATGTAATTAGTGAAATTGGTGTAATTCGTGGTTTTTAAAACGAACTTATAAATATAAAAAAATAAAAATTAAAATGAAAGGAAATTTATTAGAATGACTTAAAATTTTTATTGGTGCAAAATTAAGAGTCTCATTCAGACCTTTTTAACAAAATTAGCATGTGTTGAGAATAACTCCAGGCATTTAAGAAATAAATGTAGGGTATTTTTTGTGGATAATTACTAAAGGCAGGATCATTCACGAAAATATTTTCTTTGTCAAATCCAACTACCACAACAGCATGTAAATAATCGAAATATAAATTTGAATCCCAATAATTTATTTCACCAGTCCAAAGCAGAGCGATAGATGGAAGTTTTGATTTCAAATGGTCTAAAAGCTCATCAAGGCTGGAGAATGTAACTTTGATTTCGATGTCTAATTCTTTTAAATTTGCTATATTTAGTGGATTAGTACCTGCAGGTTTTGTTTTTAAAAGTTTTCTTATTTCAGCTTCAGTTTTTGTTATTGCAAGCGAATCCAAAATCATTCTTGCACAGGCTGGAAGGCAGCTGCCATTTTGTTCCTGTTCAAAGTGAGGAATTTTTAGATGTATTTTGGTAAATGTGTTGGACATAATCTTCAATTTCTTTTAGAGTGGATGGATTTGACTCATGAAGGATTATTTCTCCTGTATTGACGTCCATGACTAATTCTGCCACTTGTTGGGATATTTGTTTGGGAATGGTGTAAATCACTGGAATTAACCATCGAAGATTCCTATCATTGACAGCAAGTTTGGGTTCACCAGCGCTCAACAAATTTCCTATGCGAGTAAGAAGGAATACATTCGTTTTTTGGCGAGCAATGAATGACGATACATTGATATCAGACGAAAGCTCTATTTTTATTTTTACTTTTGATGATTTCTGGGTATTAGGAATTTGAGAAAATTGTGTTTCCATAGTTAATCTTCTCCCTTAAAATTTATGAAAATCAGAACGCTGCTCACGGTCTAATTTGCTCTTGTAAAAACCAGCCCATTCAGCGAAATCGGGATTGCCATCATCTTCAAGCCGACCGTTCATATATGCATCAAAGAAAAATTCTGAATGTAGATTATATTTTTTTTCAAATTGCCGGCAGTGAGTTTCTATCGCGTGCAGATCTTCTAATATGTCTTGAATTGTTAGCTTCATTGTTTTTAAACCGATGGTTTTAATCATTTAATTATTTGAACAAAAGACATTATTATATTACTAATTTTTTTCAAATAAAGCAATGAAAAAAATCATTATTGCATAATTCAAACAAATATATTATATTGTTTTTTGAAACAGCACAGCTTAAACCAAACACACCAATAAGGAGACAGAAATGTACAAAAAAAATTTGTTTATTATTTTGGGGTTAATTCTTTTTGCACAAATATGTTCTTTATTTGCAGGAATTAATTTTGATCAATTCTTTGTTGATAAAACAATGCGTGTCGATTATTTTCACACCGGAACCAAAGGATTTGAAGTAATCAGCCTGGATAAAGTTTACGAGGAACCGGCAGTTATTTCCCATGATAAAAAAATGTGGGCAGGAAATAAAAAGAATTTGATCGATACGATGAACCTGGGAAAATACCTGGCAAAAGTTATCGATGTCAAATCAAATCAAATTATTTATTCGCGCGGTTTTTGCAGTCTTTATGGGGAATGGGAAACTACCGGTGAAGCGGAAAAGGGCATGTATCGCACATTTCATGAATCAGTGTTATTTCCATTTCCAAAAGATAAAGTACAATTGGTTATCGCTGTCCGTGATAAAGAAAATTATTTCCACGATATTTTTTCCACTGTCATCGATCCAAATTCAAGGTTTGTCAACCGGGAAAGGCACACCCCAGCTTACAAAGTAGATTCCATGATTAAATCAGGTGATCCGCATAAAAAAGTTGACTTAGTCATTTTAGGTGATGGTTATACTAAAAAGGAAATGAAAAAATATAAAAAGGACCTCCGGCATTTTGTCGATGAACTGTTTGACGCCACACCGTTTGATAAGAATAAAGACGAATTTAATGTCTGGTACATCGAGACGCCGTCCGAAGATTCTGGCATCGATGAACCCAGAAAGAATATTTGGCGCAGTACTGTTTTCGGATGCTCCTATAATTCATTTGATTCCCCCCGATATGTTCTCACATTTGAAAATAAAGCCATTCGTGATATTGCTTCATTAGTTCCTTACGATCAAATTTACATTATTTTTAATTCGGAACGGTATGGCGGCGGTGGAATTTTTAATCTTTATTCAACTTGCTATTCCACGGATAAAGGGGAGAGAAGTCACTGGTGGCCCGACTATGTTTTTGTCCACGAGTTTGGTCATGCTTTTGGTGGATTGGGAGACGAGTATTATACTTCCGATGTTGCTTATAATGAATTTTATCCGCAGGGTGTCGATCCATGGGAGCCAAATGTTGCTATCATCCAAAATGGACACATCAAATGGGAAAATAAAATGGAAAAAGACACACCTATTCCCACTCCATGGGGCAAGGCAGCTTATGATTCTCTGGATAAAGTTTTGCGCTCATTAGATCGAACTGCCGACGATTACAGCGAAAAATACAAACAAATAATTACTGAAAGAGATAAGCAGCTTGAAGATCAAAAATTCTTTGGAAAAGTTGGCGCTTATGAAGGTTCAGGCTACGCTTCGGAAGGACTGTACCGCCCATTTATGGACTGCCGGATGTTCTCAAAAAGTTTGGTGGACTTTTGCCCGGTTTGTAATAATGCGCTTGAGAGGATGATTGAGTTTCAAACAGAGTAATCACTTGATTAAAAATAGAAATGAATTGACAAATTAAGGAGAAACAAATTGCGCCTATTTTCTTACATCAAAAAAAACCAACTCTACCGCATCGGAATTGAACTGGACGGTAAAAAATATGACTTTTCCAGAATCTGGGATTATTTCAAAGATATTCGTGGTGAGCGCCGTCTGCCTGATCTTCAATTTTTACAGGTGATGATTGAATTTGCCATGTTCAGCAAAAAGAATATCAACGAAGTCATCACCACAGTTACCAATTTACGATCACTCGATGATTTAAAATTGACCGAACCTATTCAGTATGATGTACCAATCGCACGTCCGCAAAAGATACTCTGCCTGGGGAGAAATTATCAAAAACATGCTGAAGAGTTGAAGAATAAAGTACCTGGCGAACCAATTATTTTTTCTAAAATGCCTTCTTCGCTTTTGCCTCATAAAGGCGCTATTATTCTACCGAAAGGAGTCGGGCGGGTGGACCACGAAATTGAGTTGGCGCTAATAATTAGTAAAATGGGGAAAAATGTTCCTGAATCTCAAGCGCTTGAATACATCGCGGGTTATACCATTGTGAACGATGTTACTGCACGAGCAATGCAAAAAGCGGATACTGAAAAAAAGAAACCCTGGATGCGTTCAAAAAGTTTTGATACTTTTTGTCCGATTGGGCCGTATGTAATACCGTTCGATGTGCTGGAAAACCCACACTCGCTTGATATTTCGTTGAAAGTAAATGGTGAGATCAGGCAAAATGCCAATACAAGTGAATTTATTTTCAAAATTCCGCAAATGATAAGCTATCTTTCAAAACACATGACGTTGCATGCAGGGGATATTATTGCCACAGGAACACCTGCCGGTGTTTCAGAACTTCATCCGGGTGATGTTGTAACCGGAGAAATAGAAAGTATTGGGATTTTAGAGAATAATGTCGTGGCTGCTTGATAATATTATAACTCAGCGCGCTAAAACGCAGTGTCTAAAGTGAGCTAAAGTTTGAAGTACTTAAAGTTCACTACCCAGCCACTCGATTAGATTATTTGAAAACTTTTGCAGAAAAAACAAAGATTCAACTGGTAATACTATAAATAGGAATTACCTTATGTCAGAAATAGCTCAAACCCCTGAACCTCCATACTATGCAGTGATATTCACTTCTATTCGGACAGAAGAAGATAATGGTTATGCAGAAATGGCAACACAAATGGTGAATTTGGCTTCAAACCAACCCGGATTTTTAGGAATTGAATCAGCAAGGGAAGGTGTGGGGATAACCGTATCTTATTGGACTGATTTGGATTCTATTAATGGTTGGAAGCAGAACAGCGAGCATCTTATCGCCCAGCAAAAGGGGAAAGACCAGTGGTACAAACAATTTAAAACACGGATTTGTAAGGTAGAGAGAGACAATAGTTTCCTAAAGTGAGTCCGTTATCGTATCTTTGGATCAGAAAATTTTGGGATTTGTGTTAGATGCTGGATACTGGATGCTTGTTCCTTGATCCACCCGACCCATCCAGTATCGAGTAACGAGTATCCAGCATTTTTGTCTCATATATGAAACTAAAAAGGAAAAGAAATCATGAGCATAAAACTTCCACAAAAAATAAAGCTGGCAAACTTACCCACTCCCATCGAGAAGTTAGAACGACTCTCGGCTGAATGGGGAGGACCTGAAATTTATGTTAAACGTGATGATTTAACCGGGGCGGCGCTTTCGGGAAATAAAATCAGGAAATTGGAATTTGTTATTGCAGATACTAAAGCAAAGGGCGCAAATCTGTTAATTACCTGCGGCGGCATTCAATCGAATCATGCCCGGGCAACTGCTATCGCAGCAACTAAGTTGGGGATGAAATCCTTTCTTGTTTTGCGAGGCGAGGAAAGCAAGATTAAAGATGGTAATGTGCTGTTGGATTTGTTGGTCGGAACGCGGATAAAATATATCACACCAGAACAATACGCAACACGAGTCGGTGAAATAATGGCTCACCTGGCAGATGATTTAAGGGAGGAAGGTTTTAATCCTTATATAATTCCAGAAGGTGCATCCGATGAAATTGGAACATTGGGCTATGTAGCCGCTACTGAAGAAATCTCACAACAGCTTACTGATTTAAAATTAGATATTGATTATGTCGTTTGTGCAGTTGGTTCCGGTGGAACTCATGCTGGTTTGCTTCTCGGACAAAAATTATTTGACCAGAAATACCAGGTTGTTGGATTTAATGTTTGTGATGATGAAGAATTTTTTGTCAACAAAATCCACAAAATTGGTAATGAAGCAATTCAACGATATAACCTGCCAACCGAACTGAATCGGGATGAAATTAAAATAATTGATGGTTATGTTGGCGAGGGTTACGCATTGAATCGCCCGGAAGAAATCGATTTCATCAAAGAGGTTGCTTCAAAAGAAGGACTAATTTTAGACCCGGTTTACACGGGCAAAGCAATGTTTGGTATGATGGATCAGATAAAAAAAGGCAATCATAAAAAAGGGGAGAGGCTGCTATTTATTCATACAGGAGGATTATTTGGTTTGTTTCCGAAGAAGAAATTGTTTTATTAGTACTACTTTGTCACATTATAGTATTACAAGTAAAGTCCTGTATAGTTACCTTATATTTTTATTGGAGTAAAGACTATGCCCGTACAGTTACATTGTATAAACAATAAGGAAATACGGACTGTGCTTTGTTTTTTGTGCAAAAGTTTTCAGTCAGCATGTCATTGTGAGGAGCGGAGCGATGAAGCAATTTCTTAAATATTTGATAAGATTGCTTCGCTCCGCTCGCAATGACATGACTGGTTTGTAGTTTACTGCACTATGTATATTTAATTGTCATTCCGGTTGAAGCGAAGCGGAATACCGGAATCCACATATATTAAGCAGGAGATTCCGTCAAAAAAGCCCAGTCTGTCCACATTATATAAATTTGAAGGTAACTGGACAGGCATGCCGAAATGACAGGCACCTATTTATTTTTTGTAATCTGACAAAGTAGAATTAGATTCTTAAAATTAAGAGATTTTATGGAAATGTGAAACGTCAAACGAAGAAATTAAGACTGTTTTTCCCGTTTCACTCCCAGTACCCGCAGGGTATTTCACGTATGACGTTTCACCCAAGCTTTAACGCATTAGTTTACTATCCGAGCCTTTTTGATATAATCCAATTCCGGAAAATTCTTTTTCAAATAAGTGTTTCCACCCTCCATTATTTTGCCTTGACTGGGACCTTTCCCGCGTGGCGCGCCTTCGCCATATCCGCCATAAATTTTATCAACGACCTCCATCCCTTCAATGACTTTTCCAATCGGAGAAAATCCCATTCCATCCAAATTTGAATTATCAGCATAATTAATAAATAGGTTGGTTGAACGTGAGTTTGGCATCCCTGATTTGGCAAAAGTGATATAGCCTCGCAAATTGCTCTCTTTCACTGGATCGTCAGGAATGTTTTTTGATTTCCAAACATTGCCAATCTTCGGATCGCCGTGATAACCAAATTGCGCCATGAATCCTTTAATGACGCGAAAGAAACGCACGCCATCATAAAATTGGTAATTCACCAGGTGATAGAGATGGTCAGCGCCGTTGGGAGACCAGTCGCGATGGACTTCAACAATAAAATTGCCTTCGTTTGTTTCAAATAAAATTTTGTAAATGTCAGGTGATGGAGCTTTCAGCGCTTCATCATTTGGTTCAGAGAGTTCTTTGACTGGTTTTTCAGCACAGCCGATAATTAGAAATAAACTAAAAATAGTTAAAATGATGGTAATGAATCTTAAATTGTTAAATAATTGAATCATTCTTTTCCCTCCGAAGAAATTTAAATGAGTTAATATGATTTTATTTTTTGAGTGGAGAATATAATTATTTTGAATTTAATTATCAAGCAGAAAATTCAAAAAATAATGTAACCCATGGTAAAAATCGATATGATCCGGTGCTGTATTTCCGGCAAAACCCAAAATCCATAAGTTTTTATGAATTGTTTCGCTGGTTTGCTGCATTCCCAGAGGCCCCCTCTTTAG
The DNA here is from genome assembly GCA_016783825.1 of Candidatus Zhuqueibacterota bacterium. Lineage (GTDB taxonomy): Bacteria > Zhuqueibacterota > Zhuqueibacteria > Thermofontimicrobiales > Thermofontimicrobiaceae > Nigeripontimicrobium. The sequence goes on from JADHVV010000044.1 coordinate 14,747, forward strand.
GATCGGTCGTTTTTTAAGTGAAAGTGCTTTGATGATATAATCTGCTGTTTCTGTAGTGCTGGCATAAGTCGCCGGAAAAATTTCAGAATGGGTAATGAGAAATTTTTTCTTTCCGTTTTTTGCAAGTGCTGCAAAATCTATGAACATTTTCAGCTTTTTTGTATTCAATCGACCACCTTTGGCTAAAACAAGTCGATCCGGTATATAATCTGTATGTAATCCATCAAGTATGATGATCCCAGCTATTTGTTTATTATTATCTTCATTTTGAATAATTGCCCTGACTGCACCATAACCGGCGCTGAATGAGCTTAAATATATTGTTTTGAAGTTTTTAAAATTATTGAATTTTTTATCCAAATGGTTTTTAATTTTAAAAATCAACTCAGGAAATATTTTCTTGTCCAAAAATGGTTTTTCATATTTTGATGATCCCGATCCTAAATTGATATTTGCTAATATGAAAGGTTGATTTGTTTGATAAACAGCATATTTTGAGACGCAGCTTGCGCCATGAAAATGAATGAGCAGATTTATTTCTTTACTTTTAAAAAATTTTTCAGGAATAAATATCTCTATTGGTTTTGGTAATAATGAATCAATTAGAATAGTTTCACCTGGCAGGATATTGTTTTTTATACGCTCGTGCCGTCGCGTATATTCAACCATGGGGGAAGGGTATTGGTTAGGATGTTTTTTTTGAGAATGATTCTTGTACCAACAATTACAATTCAATTGAAGCAATATAAAAATGAAAATTGTCGGTTTAAGTAATCTCATGATAATACTACTCCCCATAAATTTTAAATAACGGTACAAATAATGAAAGAAAAAATCCTAGTATAAAAAATCCCACCAACAAGTAACCCATACTGAATGAAGGGAGAAAATACCTACTTGAAAATACCATAATAAGTGGGAGCGTATTTGTAAGCAGGATGATAAAAAATCGTTTCGAGAAATCAACAGTTTGCCTCTTCCGGCAGGAAGAACACTGAATTTTCCACCCACTCCAGTAAGAAAGCCAGACCTCCCAAAAGCTAAATTCCTTTTTACAGTGCCAGCATTTGTTCATGTTCTGCTCCTATCATAATTTTAGGTTGAGTCTTTTAACCAAAAAATAATAATGACACACGGATGTTATTTACAGGATGTATGATGCTCGATACTGGATAGGTTGGCGGGGGAATCAAGAAACAAGCATCAAGCAACCAGTATCAAGAACCCAGCATCAAGCATCCAGTACTAATTCAAATCAGTAATTTTCCCAGCCATAACTTTAACATTATCAAATGTTGAATCCTTTGTTTTTACAGAATAGCTGCCAGGGAGCAAAGGAAGCTTTCCATCATAAGAGCCAAGTCGTTCTCCCTGGTCATCGTAAATTTCAAACCGTTCTTTTAAATTTACAGCGCCCAGTTTAATTTCGATAAGCTTTCCACCAGCGAGTTTGATTAAATCACTTTTTTTATTGCGCACAGAAATTCTATAGCTGCCGGGGACAAGTAGAATATCTTCTCCATAATAACCGAGTCGTTTTTCATTTGCATCAAATACGGTTACTGCTTCTGTTTTTCCATTGGGAGATAATGGATTTGTTGAAAATAGTAATACCAGGGAGATCAGAATTAATAAAATTAATTTTGTTTTCATGGCTAGCTCCAAAATATTCATTTTTTAGTTATGAAAATTTACGAAACTATTTTGGGAATGTCAATTGAAAAATGGAGATTTTAGATTAAAAAATGAATGGAATTTGAAGCGGGGAGAAATAATAAAGCCGAAGAAAAATTCTTCGGCTTTTTTTTGTCGCATCCCCGGGGGGAATCGAACCCCCGTTGCAGGAATGAAAATCCTGAGTCCTAGTCCACTAGACGACGGGGACAATTTTGGCTTTTTTTAAATTTGGGGAGAGCGACGGGAGTTGAACCCGCGGCCTCCAGGGCCACAACCTGGCGATCTAACCAACTGAGCTACGCCCTCCATTCTAAAAATTGAAAGCGTAAATATAATACAAAATAATTTAAAATGCAAGAAAAAAATTGAAAAAACGTAAAACCTCAGTTACGAGTGGAACCAAGATGTAGCCCACCTAATTTCGCTGTTAAACATCACATTGATAACAGCAATAAGTATATTAGTTAATTGTACTATCTGATGGTTTCAAAGGTGGACTACATCTCCGCCAACCACCTGTAAGTGAGGTCATACAGTATGAATATGAAAATACTTGCTTCTAATAATATTAATACTTAAATTAAAAAATTAATTTAAGCCATTTAAATATTAAATCCCATAAATATTACATTTATGAATTTTGCTTTTTTAACATCCATCATCTACCTGACTATTGGTGTTCTGCTTTTTTTATTAGGGCTGTTAATCTATCGCGAACATCCGAGCCAGCGCGTGAACCGGGTGACAGCAGTGATGATTTTTCTGGCTGCCATTGCGCCGATTATGGGCGCTTTTGGATTAATGATCTTTAAGATCAATGCACAGCTCAAATTAGACCTGGAGATCCTGCGGCGAATATTTTTACTTTGGGAATTATTTTTTCCACAATTACTCTATTTTTCTCTCATTTTTCCTGAAGAACGAAAAATAGTCAAAGATTTTCCAAAAATTGTTTACTTCATTTTTATACCGCATATTTTTCATTTTTTTGTAATCCTGATTTTTCGAACGCCCGAATCGATCCTTTCTCTGATCAATATCCCTCAAACAGATACGGCAATCGATGCTTTTCTTCAGCCAATAAGAATGGTATTAAACCTGGTATTATCCGGCACGAGCATCTTTTATGAATTTCACATCAACTTTTTTGCGTTGATAAATTTGATTTATGTGGTGGCTGCGATTATTATTATGTACAAAGGTTATCAAAACCTCACAACGCCGCGCACAAAAAAACAAGTTGCCCTGGTACTCTGGGGAATACGCGTGAGCGTGGGACTTTATGCGATTGCTTTTTTATTGCCAAAGTTATTCCCTATTCAAGCTTCAGATACTATAGTCTATTTTTTCACAATATTGGCGCTATTAATTGGCGCAGGATCCATTGCCTGGTCAATTATAAAATATCAATTCCTTGACATTAGTTTGCGCATCAGCCGTGGTTTTTTGTTTTCAATTTGTTCCGGTTTATTGGTTGGCGCTTACATGGTAATTTATCATGAGTCAAGAAAAATAATACCAACAATTTTAGGTTTTGATCTGCCAATCATGGAAGTTCTGTTCATCATTCTTGTGGTGGTATTTTTTCAGCCCATACTATCTGCCATTGAATCACTTCTGAATAACCTGTTTGGTAAAGATAAATTCGATTACCAGAATGTTCTGCAGACGTTAAGCCACGATATTTTAACGATTATGGAATTGGACAAATTAAAAGAGAAGATTACATCCACACTGACTGAAAGTATGATGTTAGAAAATGTGCACCTAATTGTTGAAAACGCGGAGGCGAATTTTGAAGTTGATTGTATAGTTGATGATGATTTGCAGAAATTTATTTTTTTTAAAAATGGCGATTTTATTAATGTCATGCGAAACCTTGAAACACCAGTAGGCTTTGATGAATTAAACAATCAAATATCTGATGAAGAAGAAATTGATTTTCTCAATAAATTAAATTGTTATTTGTTAATGCCGCTATCCCACAGGGGTGATTTGAACGGCGTTTTATGCCTGGGAAATAAATTAACACGAACAACTTTCTCCGCTGAAGACGCCATCCTGTTGAACGTTCTCTCCGACCAAATTGCAATCGCGCTGGAAAATATTGAATTGTACGAAGATAAATTAGTCAAACAACGAATTGAAGAGGAAATTTCTGTGGCGCGGGAAATTCAACAAATGCTGCTGCCTAATTCCCTGCCAAAGGGAAAACATTTTGAAATCTCTGCTATGAACATTCCCTCAAAAGAAGTTGGCGGTGATTATTATGACTTTATCCAATTTGATGAACGGAAGATTGGCATTGCTATCGGCGACATCGCGGGCAAAGGAATTCCCGGGGCAATTTTAATGTCAAACCTGCAGGCAGCCTTCAGAGCATCTGCCTGGCAGCACCGGGACCCGGTGGAGGTGATGGAAAAAATTAATAACCAAATCGTCCGAACCACATCTGCTGAAAAATATGCGACATTTTTTTATGGTATTTTTGATACCCACAAATTAACATTTACCTTTACCAATGCCGGGCACAATTTTCCGATCATTAAAAAAGAAACAGGTGACCACTGTTTTTTAAGTGAAGGTGGTTTGATCATTGGCGTTCAACCAGATTTTAAATATCAATCAACCACAGTCAAACTCAAACCCGGCGACACGATCGTTTTTTACACCGATGGTATCACCGAAGCGCTCAATTTGGATGTGGAAGAATTTGGCGAGCAGCAGTTAATTAATATCGTATTGAACTTCCCTTTCCGAACTGCCGAAGAATTGAGGAACCATATCTACGAAGAAATGATGCAGTTCACCCGGGGTACTGCCCAGTATGATGATTTGACATTGATTGTGTTGAGGATATTGTAGCCTAATCTAGATAAAGCAGAATCAATTAGGTAACTGGGTAATTAGTTTATTGGGTAATTGGGAATTCATAATGCTGATTAATTTTTTATTACCCAATTTCCTTATTACCAAATTACCTTTTAAATGCTCGAAAACTCCCTTTTCGTCGCCTGTTTGACCCGGGTTAAGAATTCAACAATTATGAGAGTTTTTTTTATGAAAAGAATGATTTTATTAATCAAACTTGCTATTCTAATTTCTTCACTACCCGCTGCCGAATTACCCTTCAAACGGGGATTCAACTTTTCAGAATGGCTGCAAACATCGTCTGCTACGCAAATACAGTTCACCCGGTTTACGAAGCAGGACTTGATAAATGTCAAAAATATGGGATGCGATCATGTCCGGCTCCCCATTCATTTATTTAACATGTCCGGACCTGCTCCTGATTTTACGATAAATCCGCTGCTCTTTACTTTTCTCGACCAGATCATCGATTGGGCAGAAGAATTGGAGCTGCACTTGATTTTGGATAATCACAGTTTTGATGTGACTGTTGATACCAGCCCTGAAATTCTGGATCAGCTTGTAGCGGTGTGGAAACAACTGGCAACACGTTACAAGGATCGTTCACCATTCATCTATTACGAAATTCTAAACGAACCGCACGGCATAAATGATAATACCTGGAATAACATGCAGCAAAGCATCATAGATGGCATTCGCTCGATTGATGACAAACATACAATTGTGGTCGGACCGGCTGGTTGGAATAGTTACAATAATTTGAAGTACATGCCGGAATATACGGACGAAAACCTGATCTACACATTTCATTTTTACGATCCGTTTCTTTTCACGCACCAGGGCGCGTCCTGGGTAGATCCACCCATAAATATTTCCGGTGTGCCTTATCCTTATGATCAAAGCCAAATGCCGGGACTGCCTGCTAATTTGCAAGGAACATGGATTGAATACATTTATAATAATTACCATGTTGAGGGTAACGATAATTGGATAAAAAGCCAAATTGATATTGCTGTAGATTTTAAGCAAAGTCGTAATGTACCTTTGTGGTGCGGTGAGTTTGGCGCCTTTATCCCCAATAGTACTACCGAAGATCGGGGCAGATGGCTGCAAACAGTGAGAAGTTATCTGGAAGAAAACGACATTGCATGGTCCATGTGGGAGCTTACAAGTGGTTTTGGTATTTACGAACCAGGTTCAAATGAACTGTTTGAGTACGATGTCAACATTCCCATCATCGAAGCCCTGGGATTAAATCCGCCGGAACAGGATGAATTTATTTTGAAACCGGATACAACAGGTTTTAATATTTATGATGATATCATTGCTGCAAAAATTATTGAGAATAGCTGGCTGCCTAATGGAATTTTGAATTATTATTCTTTGGAACAACCACTAGCCGGTGAATATTGTATTTTTTGGACAGGTGTGGATCAATACGGCAGCATCGGATTACGTTTTTCTCCGATAAGAGATTTATCGCAGCTTGTGGACGAAAGTTATGCAATTGATTTCTGGGCGCGCTGTAATTACCCAAACGCCAAAATAGACATCAGGTTTCTGGATACAAAAACTGAAAATCCAAATGATCACCCCTGGCGCATGCATTACACCATTGATGCAGGTGTAACTGAATGGAATGGCGAATGGCAGCATTTACAAATCCCTTTGGATGAATTTACTGAACATGGTTCGTGGGATAATGACCGGTGGTACAATCCCCTTGGTGAATTCGATTGGACGCAAATCCAATTCTTCGAGATTGTCGCGGAACATCATAATTTGCAGGGAATAAATTTTTATTTCGACAATATTCGTGTAATAGATCCATCAGTAGCACATGTTGAAAGTGAAATGTCTTTTCCAGCCCGGTTTCGACTTTTCCAAAATTATCCCAATCCGTTCAATTCTTCAACATCGATTCAGTTTTATCTGAAAAAACCGGGCAAGGTGAGCTTAACAATTTTTAATTTAGCGGGTCAGAAAGTTTTTGAATTTGAGCAAGACGGATTGACTGTTGGAATTCATTCCATCGACTGTTTCGCTGAAGATACAAACAAGAATCAACTGCCCAGCGGTTTATATATTTGCAGGTTAGAATCGGAAAATGAATCTCAGAGCAGGCGAATTTTATTATTGAAATGAGCATTAGGTTTGAATTTTTACATGTTAGCAAAACAAACCACTACATCAATAAAATAGATTACTCTATTGGTAAAAAATGATTTGATTTTAAAGATAAATTTCTTTAAGTTGAATCAAAGAATTCAACAATTATTACAAGAAATTTAATCATGTACAATTTAAAAAAAATTTCCTTCATCTTAATTAGCGCTGTAACCCTGGTCGTTGTGGCTTTGGTTTTTTACATGGTCACTCCGTCGGGTGTTTACCAGGATTCTGGCAACCAGGCTACAAAAATTTATTTTGCCGACAACATTTCCCCAGCTCACCAGGAATTAATTAATCGTTTCAATAGCGAATACGAAGGGCAAATTGAAGTTATACCCATTCATCTGCCTTTTTCAAAATTCAGCACCAACGAAAGAAAAGAACTGCTTGCCAGAACTTTGCGGAGTAAAAGCAACCGGATTGATTTGTTTGCAGTCGATTTGATTTGGAGTCCTCGCTTTGCCCGCTGGAGTTACCCGCTTGATAATTATTTTAATGAAACAAAGCTGGACGAACTCATCGATCCTGCGATAAAATCGTGCTATTATAACGATCAACTGGTCGCAGCACCCTTTTATATCGATATCTCACTGATGTACTATCGAAAAGACATTATTCAATCGCTACCCGATGGTTTCGAAGTAGAAAAGAAAATAAAAGAATCCATGTCCTGGGAAGATTTTATAAATTTGAGTTTTAGGTTCAGGGATAAAGAAAATAATTTTTATCTTTTTGCTGCTGATAGTTATGAAGGTTTAATGTGCAGTTTTGTTGAAGGTTTGGCAAATCAAAACAGCAGCCTTTATAATGATGGCACTATCCAAATAAATACCCCCGAATCGTTCAAAGCGCTGCAACTCCTTGTGGCGTTGGTTCATAAATATAAAGTCACGCCGCAAATCGTTACTGAATACGACGAATTCCAATGTTACAAATATGCTCTAAAAAACAATTCTGTATTTTTTCGAGGTTGGCCAGGACTATTAACGCACTATGACCCTGAAGAGTTTGGACTGGACAGTTTTGAATCTCTTGATATAGCGCCATTGCCTCATTTTGGAAATAGCGATCCTGCTTCGGTTTTTGGTGGCTGGAATTTAATGATATCCAAATTTTCAACTAAAATTGAAGAAGCGGTTAAATTTATCAATTTTATAATGAGAGAAGAAAACCAGAAAATCTTTTTTGAACTCGGTGGTTATTTACCCACATTGTATGAAATTTATAATGATTCAGCGTATTTAGCGAAAAATCCTGAATTACGTTTTTACAATGAATTATTTCAATATGGTGTTCATCGTCCGCATTTGGTGAATTATACAAAAATTTCTGATGAGCTTTCACAGTTTTTAAATGCGGCGATAAGGAAACAGTTGACAGTCAAAGAAGCGTTGGGGAGAGCATCGGAAAAAATTCAATCTGTAGTTGAATGAATTCTTAAGAGCATGGCGCATGGCGATTATACTTGGTACTTTACTTTATGCACCATGCACTATGCAATTTAGAAATCCAGCATTACAAAAAAAAAGATGAAAAAGACCCAAAAACATATTCTTAAAAAAGTAAAACATTATCATTTTGAATTAAAGCACCTGATAATCCTGCTCGTGATATTGATTTTTTTCCAGGTTGCTGTTTCTTTCATTTATAAAATTTCCCTGCAAAGTTTTTTGGATGAAACACAGGAATGGTATCAACAGGATTTTGCTGAACGAATCGCCAATTTAACAGCAACATCTTTGGAAATGCTTTTGGAAACGACCATGGAAAATCCAAACCTGGATAAAACAGATCCCCGCAAAACGGTTCAAGCGATTAATATTATTTTGAGCCAGCAGTTGCTGCAACATTACGTGGAAGATGTCTGTTTGATTTTAACATCCGGGGATTCTTTGATTACCATTGATGATGGACAAGCGTTATACGCCTATTTTTTTGAGAATAACCGTCAGAAGATATATGGGGATAATACTCATCAGGAAGCAATAAATCAATATTCACAAATAAAAGAGCAAATCCTTGCCAACGAACAAATTTTTAGCCTAATAGAGAACAGAAATACATTTCATGTTTTTGTACCATTCGTTCCAAAAGGAGAGTTTATTGGCGTCTTTTATATGAAAAATATTCCTGAATTTGGTTTTATTACAAAAGAGATCACTGCCAGTTACAACCAAACCAGTATGATTTTTATCGCATTCATATTATTAGGATTACTGGCTATGTTTTTTATTTCGTCCCAGACTGTTCAGGAGAGGGATGAAACACAAAAGCTGCTTTATGAAGAAAGGGAGCGGAAACTTAAAGAATATATAAATTTACAAAAAGAAGCTTTGTTCGCAAAAAGAATTTACCACACTCACCACAAAGCAGAAAAGGTGATGGGATTTATCAAAGAAGATTTATCTGCTCTGACCGAGAGTAATGCGGAAGAGATAAAATACAAAGTTACCAAATATGCGAATTTTATTTCCCGTGTAATTTATGACATGAAGTGGTATGATCCACCGGTTCAAACGATTCGTAATCCAATATTTCGAACAAATTTGAATGAGTTAATTGAATTTATTGTAAACAATATTTTTCTCCGGGTGTCAAATATTTCAAATAATTACGAATTCAAACTTGACCTGGATAAAAATTTACCTATAATCCATGTTAATGAATTTGTAATTTGGGAAATAATCGAACCATTAATACAAAATGCAATCGACCATAGTGATGATAAAAAAATCATAATTTGTATCAGTACGAAATATTTCAACGATTTGAAGAAATCCGAAATCAAAATTGCTGACAACGACGGCGGCATTTCTCAAGAATTATTGGATGAGGATGAGAATGGAATTCAAAAAATATTTTTAGAGAATATAACAACCAAACAGGAGAGCCAAAAGCCATCAGGGTATGGATGTTACATCGCTTTTGAGATCGCCACGCAAAGATGTGGGTGGATGTTAGATGTGAGAAATTTGGAAGGTGATGGATGTGAGTTTACTATTACGATTCCACATAACTAAATGGAATAATGGAGTTTTGGAGTAATGAAGTTTTGGGGTACAGGATTAATGGAATGATGGAGTGTTGGAGAATTGGATTGTTGGAGTATTGGGAGTTTGTATTTCAGTAATTCAGTAATCCATTAATCCAGTACTCCATCAATCCAAAACTCCTTTCCTCGTACTTTCAGAATATTTAGAATATATAAACTATGAGGCAACGAAACAATGCTATCACTATCAAAAAAAACTATTTCAGTTCTCTTAATAGAAGATGAAGAATTTGACGTTCAGCGGATTCGAAAAACGATTAAGCCATTCAAAGAAAGTATTGTAATAAAAAATGTTGTTTCTAATGGCAGGGCAGCTCTGGATATTTTAGAAGAAAATCATGAAAAATATGATGTGATCATTATGGATTACCAGATCGCCGGCGGAATAATGGGAGAAAGACTGATCCAACGAATTAAAGCGATCGATTCGACATTGCAGATTATTGTTGTAACAAAGATGACAATCAACATGACCGATTTCGATTTTGCCAATAAATTACTTGAAGCTGGCGCCTCCTGGTATTGTACCAAATACCCCGGAGATATTGAAGATTTTATTTATCAACCAACCGATTTTATTTTAAATATTTTTAATGCTTACGAACGGAAAAAATTAGAACAATCAAAGTTAAAATCGAACCAGAAACTGAAAAAGAATATCCAGGATGTGCTGGCAAAAAAACGACTGATTGGCAATTCATCCGCAATTACTATGCTTCACAAACAGATTAATCAGTATGCCGAAACAGATACAAATGTTTTAATTACCGGAGCTTCGGGAACGGGAAAAGAAATGGTTGCAACTAACATCCATTACAATAGCAAACGAAAATATGAAAGTTTCGTGCCAATTAATTGCGGCAGTTTGCCTGAAAATTTAATTGAAAGTGAGTTGTTTGGATTTGAGAAAGGCGCTTTTACCGGAGCCAATGTTGGGAAACCCGGATTATTCGAAGTTGCTAACAACGGAACAATTTTTCTTGATGAGATTACTGAACTTCCCATGTCCACGCAGTCAACATTGTTGCGTGTAATTCAGGAAGGAGAAATTGATAAAATCGGGAGAACAAAAAAAGTAAAAGTTAACGTCCGAATTATTGCTGCCAGTAATAAAAAGTTAAAAGAAGAAATCCAGAAAAAGCTGTTTCGAGAAGATTTATATTACAGGTTGAACGTGGTGTCAATTACAATTCCGCCGTTAAGTCAGCGTCGCGATGACATATCTGAATTAATCAATCATTTTATGGATTATTTCAGCCGGGATATGAGCCGCAATGTCCCAAAAATTTCAAATTCAGCTATGGGAAAATTGGTACAATATGAATGGCCTGGTAACGTGCGTGAGCTACAAAACATCGTTCAGCGATTAATATTGAGCGGAGATAACGAGTTGAATGAAAAAAATGTAAGTCTCGCGCTGGGAGTTACTCAAGAAGTGGGAACACAACCAGACTTTGCGCTGCAATCGTTTGGCGTTGAAAACGAGATCTTACCCTGGCGGGAAATCGAAAATAAAATTAAGCGAGATTATTTCCAATATGTCAGGGAACACACATCATCTGATGCAGAAGCTGCCAGAAAATTGGGGCTTGCCCCGCCGAATTTTCATCGCATGTGTAAAGAATTGGGGATGAAGTAGTATTACTATAGTTTACATCCAAACTGTACAAATTTTATCCTGTCTCAAAAATATTATTGACAAACGCTTTAAAATTGATTATATTAATCTAACATGGGATTTATTATGGAAACAATAGATGTCAAAATAAAAGTACCAAGAGACAAATCAAAAAGGTGAAGTTATGCAAGTAACATTGGAATTGCCAGACAACATTCAAACATTGCCTCCAGATAAACAGAAAGAAAACATTTTGAAGGCCCTGCAAAAGATACAAGTCATAAAGAGAAAAAAAATGAAGCCGAAAGACAAACTGTCAAAATGGGCAAAAATTGTTCAAAGAGTTGAAAATGATCCTATCCATTTAGAAGGATATTCTGAACAACTGAAAAATGACATAAAAGAATTTAGAGACAATTTTGACTTTAAACATGATCAATAAATTATGAATTACCTTTTAGATTCTAATATAGTTTCAGATTTTTATGATAAGGATTCAACAAATCATCTGCAAATAGTTCAGCAATTGGGCAATTTGAATGATGACGATCAAGTGTTTGTTTCCATAATTTCATTATATGAACTTGAATATGGATATAATAATGCTCCTGAAGATATGAAGA
>JADHVV010000224.1 GCA_016783825.1 Candidatus Zhuqueibacterota bacterium
GGTGATGTTGAGCTTTACCTGGCTCCCGACATTAACTGGGAGAAGGTGCCAATTGGCAAATCAGGCACAGCAAAATTTATTAAAAAAATTCTAAATTATTTTCATTTTCCGTGTTTTACATGGAAGGTTCACCCGAAGAATAAATTTTATGGTTTGTATTTTTAAATAAGGTAAAGGCAAAGGTGAAGGTAAAGAAAATAGAAAACTTTGCCTTTTCCTGTACCTTTTAATTCAATTGTTCAGAATAAAAAATACTTTAGCTTTTGTGGTAACAAGTTGTTTTTTTTACAAAGGAACTAATATGAGCGTTGGATTTTTTATCGCTTTAATTTGTATTGTTTACATCTTTGATGTTTTTGTTTTAATTTGGGTAAGCGGAAAATTTGCCGGTATTCATCCATTGCCATTCACGAGGATTTCTTTAATTGCACTGGCAGTGATTCTGAATTCCATTTTATGTGTCTCAGCTATTTACCATGTGCCAATGATCATTAAACCTGCCATTCTTATGATATTTGGAATAATGACGATCTATATTTTTATTGTATTTTTGGACGTTCATATATTAAGGGCTTCAGCAGTTGGCGGATTCTATGTTTTGTGTCAGTTTTTGATGTTCATTTTTTTATTGCGAAAATTTTGGGGTGAAGATTTTTTTCAAATTGTTAAGTTTATGCTTTTTCACAACTATTGAGTAAATCCATGTTTGAAGTAGAAAGCGGCATCCGCATTTCCGGCACATCATTCTGGTTAGATGCCACAAGAAAAGTTCCTTTTTCTTTTGTCTCTCATGCCCATTCGGACCATGTTCGTCGGCACAACAAAATTATTGCCACGCCGCCAACAATTAGTCTGATAAAAAACAGGAACAGAAATATTAATGCGATTCCGCTTTCATTTGGAGAAAAATTCGAACTTGAAGATATTTCCATAGAATTATTTCCTGCCGGGCATATCCTGGGTTCTGCGCAAATTTTAATCCAACGGGATGATTTGCGGCTCATTTATAGCGGAGATTTTAAAACTGAAAAGAATGACACTGCTGAACAATGCCTGATTAAACAAGCTGACATTTTGATAATGGAGAGCACTTTTGGGGCGCCCCAATTTGTCTTTCCGAAAAAATGGCTGATCATTGAAAAATTAGTAAAATACATCGACAATTGTTTCAGCAAAGGTTTTATTCCCGTCCTACTCGGGTATGGCACAGGAAAAGCCCAGGAAGCTTTAAAACTGCTTGGCGATTTGGATTATCAAATCAGTGTGCATGCTTCCATCGAGCCGGCTATAAAAGTTTATGAAAAATTCGGGATTCAATTTAAAAACTATCAAACCTATTTTGGAGAGGACATGCGTAACCGGGTCTTAATTATTCCGCCTCATTTTAGTCGGGGAAATTTAATTAAAAAACTGGCTAACGCAAAAAAAATCGTGCTGACCGGCTGGGCAAAACAACCAAATGCAAAATACCGTTACGGCGCAGACGAGGCGCTTCCGTTCAGCGATCATGCCGATTACAATCAACTAATCGAATACGTCCGTAAAGTGAATCCCCAGAAAGTGTATATCACTCATGGGCAAGATCACTTTATTCACGATTTAAAACGAGAAGGTTTTGACGCTGAATTGCTTCATCCAAAGCCGCAGTTGTCGTTGTTTTGATTTATTATTAATAGATTTGTAACTATTCAACTCTTTGATCAATACATGTCATTCTGAACGAGTGAGAGGAGGGAGATGTAGGGAAGTGAAGAATCTCTTGTTATCTTAGAAGATTGTGCTAAAAAATACGAGATTCTTCACTTCTCCACCTCCACCATTCCCACCCCTCGTTCAGAATGACATTTATTCAACCAACAGGTGAACAGTTAAGGCTTTTTTAACCGCAGAGAACGCAGAGAAAAAAATGGAAAATATAGAAGACTATTTATCTCCAGCAGCAATAAATGAGATTAAAGAAAAAATCGATCAGGTGGATGGCAATGAAGTTGTGTTCATTGGAAAAACGAGTCTGCTGAAAATTGTGGAGCAGGTGAATGTAATCGCCCGGGGAAATCAATTTTCTGTGCCATTGGTTCAGGAAACAGCCGAGCGAAGTGACGTTATCATCCATAACCACCCATCGAATTTATTACATCCATCATCAAACGATGTTTCTAATGCTCATAAATTAGCGTTTTACGGTGTTGCCAGCTATATTGTTAATAATGATGTAACTGATATTTATGTTATCGTTGAACCATTTGGTAAAGAGGGCGCGCTCAAACTGGAAATTGAAAAGGTTTGTGAGTCGCTAGCACCCGGCGGCGTTGTTTCAAAGTTTCTCCAAAATTACGAACACCGTCCCCAACAGGTTGAAATGATAAAACAGGTAACGGAATCTTTTAATGAAGGGAAAATCGGTCTCGTTGAAGCCGGCACCGGCGTTGGTAAATCTCTTGCTTATCTCATTCCGGCGATTTTTTGGTCAACAAAAAACAGGGAGCGCTGCGTTGTTTCCACCAGAACCATCAACCTCCAGGAGCAACTTATTCACAAGGACATTCCGTTTTTGAAAAAGATTCTCGGTATTGATTTTAAGGCTGTTTTGGTGAAGGGGCGCGGTAATTACGTATGTTTGAGAAAAATTGATTCGCTAACCGAAGATCAACAATCGTTAATTCTAGAAAAAGATCAGGATGAAATTCAAACCATTATTGAATGGACAAAAACAACTAAAAGTGGCAGCAAAACCGATTTGAGCTTCCTTCCCAAACACACCGTTTGGGAGCAGGTAGGTTCTGAAGGTGATAATTGTTTGCGTTATGCATGTCCATTTTTTCATTCATGTTTTGTTTACAAAGCACGAAGGGAAGCTGCAAAAGCAAATGTCCTGGTGGCAAACCATCACCTTCTGTTTGCGGATTTGGCAGTTCGATTGTCAGGCGCAGACATATCTGTTTTGCCCAAACACAACCACATTATTTTTGACGAAGCCCATAACATCGATGAAATCGCCACAGACTATCTTGGATTGGGACTTACACGCTACGGCATCAACCGGACTTTGCACCAGCTTCACCAGCAGAGAAAAGGAAAAACGACCGGACTGTTGAACATTCTTCTCAACAAACTGAACTATGCCTATTACAAAAACCAGGTCGATGAATTAAAAAACATAATAAAAAAAATAGAAAGTGAAATTATTCCGCAGTGCGAATCTGCCGTTGTTTTAAATAATGAGTTGATGGATGAAATCATAAATGTTTTATCTAACTTTGATAATTCTTTAAAGTGGGACCAAAAAATCCGGCTGAACTCCCGCCTTCTTGAGAGTAAGCCCTGGCAATCCACTATTCTGCCGCAAACAAAAAACTTCCTGCTGTTGTTAAACCGTCTGCACAGCGGACTGAATTCGGCACTGGGCAAACTTGAAGATATGAATCTAAAATTAAGCAAAGATATTTTTTCAACTAAAGTTGACATCGATGCTTTTAGAAGGCGTATTGCTAACATTGTTGAAGCGATCAATAGAATTTTAATTGAAAATGACAAAAAAAATATCCGCTGGATCGAGATTGTTAAGCGGAGTACAGGAACAACTTTCGTAAGATTAAAAATGGCGCCGCTTGATATTTCCGAGAGTATGAACGAAATGGTTTATAGCAATTATAAAACCATTATTATGACATCCGCAACTCTGACAATAGCAGACAGCAAACATAAAAATGACTTTTTTTATTTTACCAACCAGCTTGGTTTGAACTTAGTGGAAGCAAACAGAATTCTTAAAACAAAAATTCCCGCCCCGTTTGATTATGAAAAACAAGCGATCACTGTAATACCAAATGATATTCCAGCGCCGGACGCCCCCAATTTTGCCGGCAGTATCACCGAAGTGATCTTTGAAGCGCTGCAGATTTCAAAAGGCAGGGCGTTTATTTTATTTACTTCTTATGGCTTGCTAAACCTGATCTTTAATTCTTTGCAGCCAAGGTTGACAGAACTCGGCATAACCTGCTTCAAGCAAGGACAAATGAATCGCCACCAACTTTTACAGTCGTTTAAAAAGAATAAGGGTTCTGTACTGTTTGCAACGGACAGTTTTTGGCAGGGCGTTGATGTGGAAGGTCAGGCTCTGGAATCGGTTATCATCACCAAACTCCCTTTTAAGGTGCCAACCGAGCCAATTATTGAAGCCCGGGTAGAAGCAATTACCCAGCGTGGTGGGAACGCATTCATGGAATATTCTGTCCCCCAGGCAGTGCTGAAGCTCAAACAGGGTTTTGGCAGGTTGATCCGCAAAAAAACAGATGTTGGCTCGATATTTATTTTGGACAAAAGAATCGTTGAAAAATTTTATGGGCGTATTTTTATTAATTCACTTCCAAAATCTAATTTGGTTATTGGCAATAAAGATGAGGTGTTAGAGAAGGTCAGGTTGTTTTTTCAGGGGGTGAGATAAACTTGTTAAGGTTTAGTTTGTAACATTGCTTGAGCAACTTTTCTGCCATAACTTCCTCGTTTTAAATAAAAGCGGCAGTGGCAGCAGCAGTAGCATACCACAAACATTACTCTGAAACGACTGGCACTGCAATTGCCACTGCTACTTTTTGAATAACATTAATAAAATTTGAGACGCCCATCCGCCAGCTGGAGTATTTAATCCCCAAACCTTCATCTCAAAATGTATCACCTTGAAACACCTGTTTTTACCGAACACTGTTTCCGCACCAGGACGCGCTAAAATCAACCTAATATTCATTTTTTTCCCTTCATCAATCAAAACAAACCTGACGGCTCCACTCTCTTATCCATTCAAAAAAGAAACCACCCTTTATCACAAATTGAAATACAAAATGTTGATAATTTATTATTATTTAAATAATTAAGATAAAACTACAAACATACCTGATTTTTAATGTTTAATATTCATAATATCAATATGTTATGGTTGGAAATTGATTTATTTGCAAAAATTACAAGCAGCAACATTCACAGTTAAAATAATTTAACAAATAATTAATAAATTATAAGCAGGAATAGTTTTTGCTGGTATTGACTGCTGGAATAATTGGCATTTAATTAAAAACATCATTAATATTCTGTAAATCATGTAATTACAAGAGGTCATTAATGGAAAGCAACCTGATGGTTCGTATCAAAGAGAGACAGTACGGTCCGTTATCAAAACCTGACCTGAGAACATTGGTCCGAAAAGGAAAATTTACGCTAAATGATTATGTATGGATGGACGATGAAGAAGATTGGATTAAAGCGGAAAATTTAAAGCAAATTGAGAAACTTTTCAACACAGAAAATACAAACGGCGCAGATAAAAAAGTAATTGCTATTGCAAGCGGAAAAGGCGGCGTAGGCAAAACTGTGCTCAGCGCTTCGTTGGGCATCGGATTAGCAGCAATGGGACGAGAAGTGATTTTAGTCGATGCCGATTTTGGAGGAGCAAATCTTCATACCTGCATGGGTATTATAGAGCCCCAATATACATTCCTTGATTATTACACAATGAACAGAGAGACACTGGAAGATATCATTTTGGATTCACCAATTGAAAATTTAAAAATGATCAGCGGCGCATGTGGTACTTTGGGAATGGCAAATCCAAAGTATTTTCAAAAACAGCGTCTTATTAAGGAGCTTCGTAATTTACCTGCAGACGATATTATAATAGACCTTGGCGCAGGAACAACCTACAACGTGATAGATTTTTTTCTTTCTGTGGATGAAAAAATAGTCGTTACCACTCCCGAACCAACTGCCTTACAAGAAGCATTCGATTTTATCAAATTAAGTTTATTAAGAAAAATTCAAAGAACATTCAAAAATGAACCCGAGATATTATCAATTTTAGAAATCGATGGCTTCAGCACGCTGTTTCAATTTAATTCACCAGTAGAAGAAATGCTAATAAAAGCAAAAGAATCAAGCGTAGAAATTGCCGAGAGAATAGAAGATGTTTTATCTGATTTCAAACCACGGTTAATATTAAACATGGTGATGGAGCCAGACGAAATTAAAGAAGGAATGGCAATAAAAACAGCTGCTGCTGAATTATTGTCCGTCGATCTCCAATATACCGGGTATGTTGAGTATGACGAGAACATGCGAAAATCTATCAAAGAATTCAGACCGTTCATATTGCAGAATCCGAATTCAGCCGCAGCAAAAAGTATCGCCAAGATCATTACACTAAAATTGCTAAACAAGCACAAGGCTGATGCATTTTTTAAAAAATGGCAGATGAGAAAAACAATGACGTCCCAGGCAAAAAATTATCTCACCGAGACAGGAAAAGAAAGCGAAACCATTTGCTCGGTGAAATGTTTTTACTGGGATGACTGCGAATTCCAAAACGGTGGCATGCCATGTCGCATTCGTCATTTGGAGCCAATTTTTAAGTAGCTGGTTACTCTTATTGCGCGTAAAATATCAAAAGCAAGATTCTTTATTGAATCTTGCTTTTTTTATTTCTTCGATTCTTTGGAGACATCATACCAAATATTTTTCTTCACCGACAATTACTTAGAGTTTGTCTGAAATTTGTCTGATGTGTTATTTTTAACAGATTAATAGAGATTAGTTATTGTAATTTTCGAACTCACCCCCCGGCCCCCTCTCTTAAAAAGCTGACCATGTCCCATATCTTTTTACTGGACACTGGGGAAGATTAAAATTTGTACTCTGTCATGCCCGAATGCCTGTACAGTTACATTTTAATATAAGGAAATACA
>JADHVV010000225.1 GCA_016783825.1 Candidatus Zhuqueibacterota bacterium
TCTCATAATATTCGACCGGTTCAATCTCACCTGCCAATAATTTATCGAATACCCCCTTTACCGGTTCTCGCATATTTTCAGGTAGAAAATTATTTACCCAGTTCTTCCCAACTATATCTTCCTCCTTTGCTTCTAAAACTTCGCATCCTTTTTTATTTATCAAAGAAACTATCTGATCAGAATTAATAACCAAAAGCATTACACCGGCAACGTCCAAATATCGCTGTGCCCTGTTTCGTTCTTTCTCTGTTTCCTGTTCTGCCAATTTGCGTTCGGTTACATCTCTTAAAAATCCTTCAACTCCTTTTGGTTTCCCATTTGAATCATATATTGTATGCGCATTTACAGATGTATAAATTATGCTCCCATCCACATCTTTTAACCTGACTTCACAATCTGTAACCTGCCCTGTTTTTTTAATCTCTTTTAAAAAATGCAACCGGTCATGATTGTCATAATATACGTTTAGAACACTTTTCCCTAATAATTGTTTATAATCCCATCCGGCATATTTTGTAACTGAATCACTGATTTCAATCATATTTCCATGTACATCAGTGCGGTAATACACATCCTGAATATTTTCAAATATTTTTCTGTATTTTTTTTCACTGAGGGACAAGGCTCTTTCTGCGTTTTTGCGCGCAGTAATGTTTCTATAATTTTCTACTACTCCAACAATTTCTCCTTCAGGATTCTTAAACGGAGTGATCGTTAACAGGCAATACAGCTTTTTCCCATCTTTTAGTTCGATTTCCAATTCATGTTCAAACCTGGATTCTCCATGCAAAACCCTATGAATTGAATCTTCAATTTCTTCGCATGATGGCTCCTTAACATATTCATGGCATATTTTCTCGTCTTCTTCTACCCCGCACACTCCAAACAGTGTCTTATATGTTTCATTAATATGCAAAGTTTTCAAATCTTTATCAGCTACCCGCATGGCATCTGCTGAGGTGTTGAAGACCTGGTTAAATTCAACACTGGCACGTTTTAGCTCTTTTTCACTCTCTTTAATTTGGCGAATATCTACAATGCTTTCAACAAGATGCTTTCTTCCATTCAACGTTACAACTGTTACAGTTTTTAAAATTGGTATTGTTTCACCATTGGAATCTAACAACACACGTTCGGAATTATCGACCGTTTTTCCCAAATCTGTTATCGGACAATTGCCTTTTTCAGCAGGACAAATAAACTTATGGCAAACAGAGCCAATAATCTCATTTTTAGGAACGCCAATTAATTGAACAGCATTCCGATTTACATCTACGATCCGGTGATCCTGGGCATCAATTATCACAATTCCTGTTTGAACATTCTCTAATATTCTTTTTAAAGTTCTTTCATTTTCAATTAACCGCTTCTCTTTTTGTACAGAATTTACGGCAATTTCTACTGTTATCGGCAAAGTTTTTAAATAATTACGATCCGGATCTTTGATGATGTAATCTAACGCCCCTGAGTTAATCGCTTTCTCTGCAATTTCTTCTGATCCGGTTTCTGTCAACATGATAATTGGCGTTTTAAGTTTTAGCTCTAAAATATCAAAGCCAGTACCATCGCCCAACATATAATCCACAATGATTATATCAAAAACATTTGCTTCGATTTGTTTCTTTGCTTCATTTACTGAATGAGCAATTTTATAATCATAATTAATTCCCCCATCTTTAATGAAGCGTTCAAAAGCCATTTGATCGACTTTATCATCTTCAACGAGCAAAACTTTGTAATTTGACATTTTATTTTTCCGACTTTATTTAAAAATTATGGTTTTATAAATAACATTTTTGCTTGCCACAGAGACTCAGAGAAATAAGAAAATTGGAGTTGCTTGTATTTTACATTTAGTTTTAAATTAAAATTGTAACTGTTCAGATACTATATTGGTTTGATGTCATTCTGAACGAGGGAAGGGGTTGGTGATGCAGGGAAGTGAAGAATCTCATTGCATACTAGAAGATTCAAAATAATTTTCGAGATTCTTCGGTCGCAAGCTCCCTCAGAATGACCTTTATAAACCACGCTCGAATAGTTACTAAAAATTATTAGTAGATTTTCTATACTCTGTGTCTCCGTGTCTCTGTGGCAAAATATTTTAAAACCGATACTGAAAATAAGCCAAATAGTTCTCTGTGTTATAAATTTTCGATCCGTTCTTCACATATTGAAAAAAGAATTTTCCATACCTGTTAATATTAATTCCCATTTGTCCATTAAAATTGTGAGAATTAATAGTTCTTTGATTTGCCAAAGAATACCCTCCCCCCAGGTTTAACCAGGAGGAAAAATTCAAATCAAAATTCAAACCTAATGAAGAAGTTGAAAGCGCCTCAGGTGTCCAATAGGGTAATGATCCCGAATAGATATTTTTAAAGTCTATAAATGAATGACATCCAAAAATATAAAGCTTTGGATTATTCAATTTAATTAAAAAATTGCTCCTTGCATTTGCAATTATCTTTCTGTTTTTGTCAGAATAGGTTTGAAAAGTGTAATCCCCTGAAAGACTCCATCTTTTCGTAACCTGGCAATAGAGTTCCCCTCTATACCCATCAAGAAGAATTTTCCCGGTCAACGCTCTTACACCTTCTCTTGTTTCCGTACGGAAATATCGCACATTGGTATATATTTTATCAAAAAAGCGCTGGTTAAATTGAATTTGAAATGAAAGGGGTGTCCAATTCGTGGAATAATTGGCAACTGCGAATTCCACAACAGATGAAGTATTTGGTGAATAATTATATTTTGCAGCTACTTTGGCTCCATAACCTGCCAAAGTCGAATCCAGCCTGCCATCCAAAACCCGATAGTGAGCAGCGCTAAAAACATACTCCCACTGACGATTGAAAAAACAGGCGGCTGTCAAGGGCAACTGTTCCCTGGTTAATTTATTTGAATCACTAATTCGATAATACCGCGCTTCGGGAAAAGTACCGTACTGCCGGCGAATACCGGTTAATAATTCCCTTGCTTTTTCATTATTGGGATCAAGCCGGAGTAATTTTTTCAATTTTTGTTTTGCCAGGTCCCATTTACCGGATTCTTGTTGACGTTCTGCCAAAGAAAGCATCACTTCTTTATTATACGGTTGCTTTTGAAGAATTTCCAATAAAGGTCGTTCTGCTCTTTCAGCCTGGTTGCTGCAAACATACGCATTAGCTAACTGAATTTTACAATCAATATTTTCTGGCTCTGAAAAAAGAATTTTACGGAGCAGTGGCACAGCGTCTGCAGAACGATTATTCCACATATATTGCTGCGCCAACTTTTTCATTAATTTGATATCATTAAAATCTCTTTTTATTATCTCCTCATAATGTATGATTGCATTCTTGGACATGTCGTTCCACTCATATTGTTCAGCAAGCTCCCTTCGGATATGGAGACTGTCCGGGTGATTATTTATGAATGCCTCCAATATTTTTATTGCCAATAATGGCTTTTTATCCCAGGAATAATTAGCGGCAAGTTTTTTCATAGTTTGTGTATCAGTAGAGTCGAGCTGAACTATTTTTTCGTACTGGTTAATGAGTTTTTTGGGCATGTTATTCCCGCTATAGAGCCGGGCAAGTTTTTTATGAATTCTCAAACTGTCCGGCTCAAGTACGACAACCTTTTCTAACAGGTTGATGGCATCTTTCTGCCGGTCGTTCCGGATATAATTCTGCGCCAAAATTTTCATTGCCTGAGAATCCAACGGATTTGCTTCAACAATTTTCTCATAACAGGTCACGGATTTTTCCGGTTTGTCATTCCGGTTATAAAGTTGAGCCAATCTTTTCCATGAACTTACATGATCAGGATACTCCTCAACTATTTTTTCATATTCAGCTATTGCTTGAAACTGGTTTCCATTTTCAATTAAAGCCTCAGCTTCTTTTATTTTTGCCTTGAACTCACCGGATCGCATCAAAAACAGGTCGCCCAGGTTGTCTGCGAATAGTTGTTCCTGCGCATTAATGTAATCCGGTTGAGTTATTAACGTTATAAGCAAAAGCAATAGTATAAAAGAAATTTTATTTAATTTTCGTTTTACACATTGTCTTGTTCTCATTGGAAAATAACTCCGCTTGCTCTGTATTTTGAAAAGTTCAATTTGATTAATTAATTGTTGAAAATTTCTTTCACACGCTCAACTACTTTTGGCGGATCAAAAGGTTTCATAACATAATCATCAGCCCCGGCTGCCATTCCTTTCTCAACATCCGTATCCTGACCTCTTGCAGTTAAAATTATCAGAATAATATCTTTCAGATGTTCATCAGCCCGGATTTCTTTGCAGACTTCATATCCATCTTTGACAGGCATCATTAAATCGGTAAAAACCAAATCGGGTTTTATTGACCGGGCTTTTTCCAATCCTTCGAGACCATCGTTTGCTATTTGGACATCATAGCCTTCTTTTTCGAGCACATAGCTTAATAACCGTTGCATTGTTAAAGAATCCTCGATAACAAGTATCTTTTTCTTCCCGTTCTTCATCACACACCTCACTAATTTAAGTTACTTGTAGACTCGTTAAGGGTTAATATGTAACAGTCAACTAAAATATTTCTTTTAACTTTTTTTATCTGTTAACATAAAAGCATGGCGCAAAGTGCAAAGCGCATGGCGTTAAAACATGCGCTTAGCGCCATGCACTAAAGTATTAAAACCTGTACTTTTATGCGCCTTGCTTTCGTTGACAGGCATCTTTATTAAGTTTTATATGTTACAAACTAAACCTTAACAAGTATAATAAAATATTATTTTTGTTAAACACTCTCCTTGTTTGAGAAAAATTCTATTGTTGTTCTTAGTCCAACATCCAGATCAAATTTGGATTCAAATCCAATGGACTGTAGTTTGCTGATATCTGCCTGTGAATGTTTTACGTCTCCTGCTCTTTCTGGAGCATAATTGATTTTTGATCTTGAACCAGTTAAATTTATAACCTGTTTTGCTAATTCATTTATCGTTATCCTGCCACCACGGGCAACATTAAAAACACCTTTGGCCCCCGATGTTGCTGCTTTTACATTTGCCCTGACAATATCTTTCACATAGATAAAATCACGCGTCTGTTCACCATCTCCAAAAATTGTGATGTCTTCGTTTTTAATCGACTTGTCAATAAAAATTGGTACTGCGGCTGCATACTGCGATTTGGGATCCTGGCGCGGTCCGAAAACATTGAAATAACGTAAACAGGTTGTGGCAAGCCCGTATTCATCACTGAACATTTTAAAATAGTATTCACCATCTAATTTGGTAACTGCGTAAGGGCTTTTTGGCTCCGGGAACATTGTCTCGATTTTTGGAACAACCGGGTTATCACCATAAATCGCGGCTGAAGAAGATAGTACAATTTTTTGAACACCGTTATCCCGGGCAGCCATTAGCAGATTCAAAGTAGCTGTCGTGTTAATCTCAACTGTTAATTGTGGATTTTCCATTGATTCCGGTACGCTCACCAAAGCAGCGAGATGAAAAATATAATCCACGCCTTTGGAAACTTCTTTGACTAAATCAACATCAGTGACATTTCCTTCAATGAACTGACAATTAAAATTTTTTACATTTTTTCTAAAACCTGTTCTTAAATTATCAAGCACGACCACTTCATCTGTCTCATGAAAATGTTCAACAATATGACTGCCAATAAATCCGGAACCGCCTGTTACTAATATTTTAGACATTTTTTATTTTCTTGTTTTAATGTTTTATCCTTATTCCAGTTCAATTTGAACATTATCTGTCAATGATTTCCACATGAGAAGTTCTGTCCCGATCTCTTGTGGAAAATATTGAACTCCATCCATCAATTTCCGGATCATATAAACGCCATAGCCACCGGTTGATGCCTTGTTCAAATCCGGTGGAACGTATTTTGAAAGATCAAATTTCCTGCCGAAATCACGTAATGAAATAATCGTTTTTTCATTATCAACCATCAATTTAATTCTCACCGGTTTTACAACTTCATCTTTATAGGCATGATTAAAAATATTTGCCAGCGCCTCACTCAGCGCAACCTTAATATCCTCGATGGTTACATCTGCAACTTCACTTTCTTCAAGTAATGCAATCACCCATTTTCTCATCTCAGGAATTTGATCAATATCTCCAAAAAATTTTTTATCCTCGTTTAATGTGCTCATGATCTTAGTATAAATCCTCTTCAAATAAAACGAATATAATTTTTTAATAATCAAACCATTCAACCGGATTTAAAGGCAAACATTATTCCATTTTATTAATTATTTGTAATTAAGAAAATATTATTAGCAATCAAGATTATTGTTTGCTGTATTTATTTATTATTATTACAATTAAATGATTTAATATTTTGCCTGAAAATTGGTAAATGTTGGGTTAAATATTATTTAAAAAAAAAGATGATTCAGAATCATTGCATTCTGAAACGTTCAAATTGAGGTTATGAAATAGTAAAATCGATTGTCAGGATGAGGTATTGGGAGTTTTCTTTTGCGGTAAGTTGTAATTTAAACAATTATTTTTCCCAAAACCCAAACAATAAAATAGTCCGAAAATCGGGCAATAATACTGTTGATATAAGGATTAAATAAATCTGAATCAGTGAAATTCAAACAATTAATTAAGCCACTAAAAAGGGAAATTACCCGGGATAAACTGTTTTAATTGTTTGTCATCAAAGATTCTAATCGCCGAAGCGAGGAAGAAAGGAGTATCAG
>JADHVV010000045.1 GCA_016783825.1 Candidatus Zhuqueibacterota bacterium
TGAAAGTTAATTGATCTGGGTTAGAAATTCTTTTGCACAAAAAACGAAGATTTGACTTGTAATACTATAAATGGAGGAAGCGGTGGCCAAAATACTTGTACAGTTTATGATTTGGATAATAGCCTTGTAATTGCTAATATTCCATGTGGTTATGACGTAAATGGAATCACAATTTCAAATAATTTCCAAAAAGTTTTTGTATGCTATGTAGAATACGGAGCATATGGTGGAGGCGTCCATACAATTGATACACAAATTAACGAAATCATTTATACAACTACTGTTGGTTCAAATTCTTCGAAAATTAGAATAAATCCGCAAAACACGGTGTTGTCAGTCTCTGCGAGTCATGCAAAAGGAATTACTCTAATAGATGCTATCACATACAAGGTTATTACCCAAATACCAATAGGTGGATCTCCTGGTGAAAGTTTGTTTGTTCCCAAGCGTATAGAAAAAATTATTGTTGATATTAAACCAGGCTCTTGTCCTAATCCATTAAATATCAAAAGCAAAGGTGTACTTCCTTTAGCAGTATTAGGTAAAATTGATTTCAACGTATATGAAATCGATTTTTCCACTATTAAACTTGAAGGAGTTGCCCCAATTCGAAGTAGCATCGATGATGTTGGTACACCTGCAATTTCTCCAGATGATTGCAATCCCGATGATCCAGATGGATTCAATGACCTTTGTTTAAAATTTGATACACAAGAAATTGTCAGTGCAATCGGACTGGTTGAAGATGGACAGGAAGTTACTCTCACTTTGACAGGAAATCTGAATGATGGAACACCAATTGAGGGGAAGGACAAAGTACAAATAATTGCTAAAGGTAAAAAACTACCTAAACAATTAGCAGAAGTAATTGGGAATGAAGCAAAGTTAGGGAATTTTTCACTCTTCCAAAACTACCCCAACCCCTTCAACCCGGAAACACAAATCAGCTACCAAATCCCGGATGACAATTTTGTCAGTCTGAGAATATTTAATTCTTTGGGACAGGAAATCCGAACGCTGGTAAATGTAAACCAACAAGCCGGCAATTTCTCGGTTATGTGGGATGGACGAGATGATTTTGGAGAACTGGTCGGATCCGGTTTTTATTTTTACGTTTTAAAGGCTGGAGAATTTAGGGGGACTAAAAAGGCGTTGTTGTTAAGATAGTATCATTTGTTTTTCAACTATTTATATTTGAGCCAGTACCTTCTTTCAAATTTGGTACTGGCTTTTTTATTCATCTTCAATTTATTTTTTAGAAAGTAATTATCCGGAGCTTGAACGAAAACAATTGAAATATAAACTTGGATGGTGTTTTTAACTTGTTCTTTTTTATACCTCATCCCCTAACCTACCCTGCGGGCATTTTCAACCTTTTCCTAGAAGGAGAAGGGGGATACCTGGTCTTCCTCTCCTTCTAGGCTAATCCTTACCCATAAGTTTCAATCGTCCCTAGCGAGACTTAAAATTGTCTTAATTTTTTCTTTCCCACCAATAAATTGGCGGGCTATTTTCAATTGTCCTTCCAGGACTAAAGCAATTTCATGTATCCTTTTTTAACATCCCGATAGGGATGTTTGATAATAGCACAGTGATTTATCACTGTGAATTCTGTAAAAACAATACATTATAAGTCCCGCTAGGGACGAATGACAATAAGTGTTTTACCTCTTCTCCCCTCCCAAAAGTTATGGGTAAGGATTAGCCTTCTAGGAGAGGGCCGGGTGAGGTCTATTAAGGCAGTTTTCGTTTAGACACTATCTAGTAAAATCTACAATATCCGAAAACTCAACTTCAGCCAATGTTCTCAAATCAATTAGGTTGACCATTACCATTAATCTCTTTAATCCAACGAGAAATATCTTCAATATGAAAAGAAAGATAATCAACTTTTTGAAAACTTTCGAGCATATCGCTTTCTTCATCCGGATTATTAATTAACAATTGGTCGAACTCTTTAATTGAATTTACTCCATAAGATGTGAAAATTTTCCGACGTTCAATTTCAAAAATATGAAGTTGATTATGTAACATGAATTATTGTCTTTTTTCTTAATTTGTGAATAGTTCGGGTTATCCCGCTACCCTGTATCGTCACCATATAAAAATAAGGAGAATACAGACGATGCTTAAAAAATATGATGAGTAAGGCGGGTAAAAATGCTTTTATACCTTCTTGGATTAGTTCATCTGAAGTGATTGAAAATTTGTTTGCAAGATTTTCTACTAATGTGGAAGTTTTTGTAATACCCTATCAAAAATATTTAGAAAACATGTTAAATTTCTTTTCTTATAAGATAATACAACAATGTACAAAAGTCAAGTCCAAAATATCCCTGTAAGTAATGCCTCATTTACGGGTTGGGGGTCATTCCTGCAGTCTTTTAGCAGGAATCTATGGGCAGGGAAATCGTGTAAACTTCCCCCAGATTCCCGATAAGAACATTCAGGAATGACACTGCCCCCGTAACTGAGGCACTACCCTTGTAACATTTCCCCGCCAAAAACGTTATTATATTAGCCTTACAAGATTATCAAAATCCCCATTCAATAAATTACCCGGAGGAATCAGAAATGTTGAAGAACAAAGTTTGTCTCCTTCTTTTTATTTTTTTGTTAACGCCATTTATTTTAAACGCTAATCAATCACAAAACCTTCCCGACACCACCGGTATTATCACTGCCATCAGAACAACCGAGAACATCAAACTCGACGGCATTCTTGATGAACCCATCTGGTTATCCGCTCAAAAAGTCAACTTAGCTTACGAATTCGATCCTGGTGATAATGTCCCGGCAAAAGTTAAAACAGATGTCTATTTTATTTATGATCTAAACAATCTTTACATCGGTTTTATTTGTCATGAGACAGATATGTCAAAACTGCGTGCGCACATCACTGAACGGGACAGGGCATTCCGGGATGATTTCTTAGGTATTTTGTTAGATACGTTTGGCGACAAGAAAAAGGCTTACGAGATAATGGTTAATCCGTATGGCATTCAAATGGATCTTATCTGGACACCGGATAATGAAGATGACTCCTACGATTTGATCTGGCATACGGAGACAAAAATATTAAAAGATCGCTGGACAGGTGAGATAAAAATTCCGTTTAAAAGTTTACGTTTTCCCAAAAGGAAAAACCAGCAATGGCTGATACACGTTATCAGAAATCGCCCCCGCTCCAGTCGTGAAATGATTTCCTGGATGAAGATAGACAGGGATAATCCGGTTGCTTTTAATATGGCAGGGACTTTAACCGGCATTCAAAATATTGAAAGCGGGAAATTTTTACACATTCTGCCTTATGCTATCGGTTCACAAAAAGGTGAGCGTGAGGATCAGGATAATCCATCATCTGCTTTTAATAATGAAAAAATCAAGGGTGATGCAGGAATCGGGTTAAAATATGGTCTCACATCAAATCTTACCCTGGATCTGGTTTACAATCCCGATTTTAGCCAGGTAGAATCTGACGCGACCCAAATTGATGTGAACACAACTTTCGCACTTTTTTACCCTGAAAAACGACCTTTCTTTCAAGAAGGCGCTGAAACATTTCAGTCGCCTTTGGGACATGAGTTAATTTATACGAGAACAATTAACAATCCATTGTTAGCCACGAAACTCACCGGGCAAATCGGTAAAATGAAATTAGGATATATTTCGGCGTATGATAGAAATTCTCCTTATGTTATCCCGTTTGAAGAAAAAAGCAGTTCCATTCCATCCGATAGAAAATCATTGACAAATATTTTACGGTTAAAATATGATTTGGGGAGCGAATCATATATTGGCTCAATTGTAACAGATCGGGAGGAAGAAGATTGTTCAAATCGCATCGCAGGTTTGGATGCTCGCTTTGTTTTGTTTAAAAACTATTATTGGGATTTTCAGGTAATCGGCAGCCAGACTGAAGAACCAAATGATTCAACATTATACCAGGGTGACGTTTTCTTTTCAAAGAATAATCACACAGCAACATTTGATGGTGAAAAATTTTCCGGTCTCGCTTTTTTTAATAAAATTGAAAGGAGAGCCGAACACTTCAATTTTCGCCTTGAATACATCGACTATTCTCCTTCGTTCAGGGCTTCGAATGGATTTATCAATCGGAATAATTTTAGATTCTTTGAAGCTGATTTGGTATTCAGATTTTATCCCAATAAAAAAATCGTTGACTACTACAACATATCCCCGGAATTTGCGCAAGAATACAACCATCTCAACCAATTGAAACAAAGAAAATATGAAATCGATGCTTTTTTCAAAATGAAAAAGCAAACCAATATGTTCATTGGTTATACTTATAGAGATCGAAGATTCAGAAATATTTTCTTTAAAGATTTAAGATATTTTACTTTCTTTGTTGGCAGTCAACCCACAGGTTATTTAACTATCCAATTTTTCGGAGACTTTAATAGAGATATTTACCGGACTTCGGAAAATCCAAGAAAAGCCATTGCTCTCTCTTATGGCTCATATCTGGAATTGAAGCCAACAAGCAAATTGAGCCTGTCTGCACTTTACAATCACTACCAATTAGACGAGTTGAATAATAAGGGGAATATTTTTAATGGGTATATTGTGAGAGGATCGGTTAATTATTTATATAATAAAAATCTTTACCTAAGAATTATCACTCAATACAATTCTTTCTCAGGAAATTATCAAATTGATCCGCTTTTCAGGTATAGATTGAATCCATTCACAGTTTTTTATATCGGCTCAACGCATGATTTTAATAAATATGAAAAACCTTATGGTTTCAAATCTACTGAAAGGCAGTATTTTATGAAATTACAGTATCTGTTTCAGTTATAAGGTTATAAGGGATTTTATATTCAGTCTATTTGCATGCAGTTTCTTAATAATAACATTGGGCAGTTAACTGGTTAATAAGGTAACTGGGTAATTCAGGTAATTTGGTAATTAGAATATCTTCACATTCCAAATTACCTAATAAACCAATTACCCTATTACCAAATTAACCACTCACCATTCACAACTCACCACTCACAACTCACCAGTAACCAACTCGTTGTTCTGTAAGGCAAGATGCCATCTTGCCCTACATTACGGTATATAAAAGATGTGTGAGAAGGGTATCCTCTTTTACGGTTTTTCCGACTTTTTGCTCCTGGATAAATTTTAAGCTGTTTAATACGTTAACCTGTTGTAGTTGCTCCACAGGAATGTATTCCAGTGATTCGGGTGAATTTTGATTATTCCAAAATTGGGGATTGTTCAATCCGAGGAAGATTAGAAAAATTATCGCAAAACCGATTATTCCCTGGTAAACCGGAATTCGAAAGTCTAAAATTTCCCAAATGTGCTGAAATAAAACCAAAAATAATTTCTGTTTATCAGCTTTGGGTTGAGCCATTTTCCGGATAATAGCAGCTCGGATCCCCGGATCAGGAATTAACGGATCCTGTGAAGTTATTTCAACCGAGTTTTGTACCTGCTTTATTGAATTATGGTATTGTCGGCATCCCGAGCATGTCTCTAAATGCTTTTCTATTAATTTTATAATATCCGTTTTCATTTTGTCGAAATTTTTCCGGATGAGAAAATCCCGAATTTCGGAACATTTTATTTCGGAGTTGTTTTTTAAATTAGTCATTTTGATACACCTTAACTTTGTTTGGATTGTCCCGCCCTGTCATTGTAGTTTTGAATGTTGCGGGATGACCTGAATTATTCATATTAAGGAATAATGTCTAAAATATGAGTTCAAGTTCTACATAATATGTCTTACTGTTTGAAGTAAAAAAGTTACTGCGATTATATTTTTTTATTCTATTACTCTCAAAAACTTTGTTATTTTAACAAAAATTTTGTACACGATTAGGCAGAATAATTAATAGCAGAATAATAAAAAAAAGAAAATACAACGTTGACAAAAGTTATGTTGAGTTTTAAAATATTGCTTTTCATCATTCTGCTACAAATTATTCTGCGATACAATTGTTTTAAATTAAATTATATTCATTATTGGTTGCGGCTTTGCTGCATTAGGAATAATTAAGGTCAAATAACTTAAGTCGGTCTGCCAACTTTTTTGTCGTATAAAATAATCTTGATTTTGTTGTGCCTTCGGAACAACCTAAAATATTGCTTATCTCTTTGATGGTAAAATTTTCCTGGTATTTCAATAAAAAGGTGCTGCGTTGTTTCTCGTCCAATTTATCAAGTTCAAGCAAAATAGCGTTTTTGAAAAATTCCTGGTCGAGTTTTTTTTCTGCTATAAATGGATCGTTCGCTGTGTGAGCAGTGAAAGAATCCGGATCATAATTTTTATCAAATATATTCCGTACCTTTCTGTTTCGATATTCATTTTTACACATATTGAATGCGATGGTGAATATCCACGAAGAAAAATTTTTCACCGGGTCGAACAATGCTGCTTTTTCAACGAGTTTTAGAAATAGATCCTGTAAAAAGTCCTGGGCTTTTTCTTCGTCTCCGCTTAGCATACGATAAAAATAATATAACAATCGTTTACTATACCTATTATAAAGCTCATCAAAGGCGGGAATATTTCCTTTACCGATGCGCTTCATCAAAGTTTCATCAGTATATCTTTTATATTTATTTTTGTTGTTGATCATTCCTTAATTCTGGTTGCTTGTTCCTTGTTTCTGGATGCTGGATACTTGTTCCTTGATTCTGGATGCTGGATACTCGTTGCTTGTTGCTTGATGATAGATGCTGGTTACTTGTCTCTTGCACCTGGATACTTGGTTTTGAGGTTGTCAACTATAATTTTCTGGATAATTTTTACATAAACTGAACGTAGCAAACATGCAGAAAAAAACAGCAATAAGCAACCAGCATCAGGTACCAAGAATCCAGAATCCAGCATCAAGTACCAAGAATCCAGAATCCAGCATCAAGTACCAAGAATCCAGAAACCAGATTCAAGCATCCAGAATCCAGAAACCAGATTCAAGCATCCAGAATCCAGCATCAAGCATCCAGCAACAAGTTTACATTCCCTTATCCTCAAAGTATTTTATCACATCCTCATTGCCAGCTTGTTTGCCGATCTTAATTGCCAGATTTTTCCAGGAAACAATTTTTTCCGGTTGCCCGCTTGTTTTATAATGTTCAGCCAACATAATAATTGGCGCTACATAATTCATATTGATTTTTTTCATAAATGAATTAATTGGTTCGTTTTCTCCGTACCAGTGAAAATTCAAGCCGTCAAGGCGATAATTTTTTTCAAAGTTTTTTTTGATAAGGGCTATGTTATCGATCCGTTCCTTGCTGTACAAAAACGCCAACCCGGCAGAATACAGATCATCTTTGAGAGTGGCGTAGTGATTTTGGTAAACGGTTGATGCAAAATAAATGGGGTATTCAGGATGTTTTTCAGCGAGTTGTTTACTCAATTCCTGAACAAAAGTTGAGATGGAAAATGCTTTGTTTTGGTTCGCATCAACTGAAATAGAATTCTTCATTAGTTTTTTACAATCAATTTTGATATTTTTTGATTTCAATTTTCTCTTCAAAAATGATTCCACACCACTCATGGGAATGTTAATGATCAATACATCTTTTCTGATCCCCTTTGCTTCCTGCAGCATTCTTGCCGGGTAAGTATCATTATCACCATTTGTGAATAGAATAGCATTTTCTTCCGTTGACATCA
This sequence comes from Candidatus Zhuqueibacterota bacterium, assembly GCA_016783825.1. Lineage (GTDB taxonomy): Bacteria > Zhuqueibacterota > Zhuqueibacteria > Thermofontimicrobiales > Thermofontimicrobiaceae > Nigeripontimicrobium. Next base: position 7,664 of record JADHVV010000045.1, read on the forward strand.
AAACGTTGTAATTATAATTTACTAATTGTGGTGAAATATCCTTTGTTTTATACAATTGCTGATAATAATAGGTTACTTGTTTTTCATTGCCTTTTATTTCATTATGAGTGATTAATTCGTAATAGACATCCGGTCTTGATGGATCGATCTGTTGTGCTTTTTCAATTAATGAAATATTTTTCGTTTTATCTCTGCTGTTGAAGTATTTTAAATAATAACATTCAAAACTTTCCGGCGCGTTTTTTTCTAAATTTTCAACAATCTTCCGGAGTTTTTCCTGTTTTTCTTTTGTGCTAATTGTATTAACGTAATCTTCATAACGTACGGCATTGTAATAATTATGCCAGGCTCCTGCATTTTGTGGATCTTTTTCAATCTCTTTTTTCCACAGTTTAGCCTGTTGTTTGTACCATTCATTTGGTTTGATTTCATAAACAATTCGCCTTACTTTTTCAGGTTTGACTTCCTGTGAAAAAACAGTGACAAAAGTAGAGAAAATAAAAGACAAAGTTAATAGAAAATAAATGACTTTTCGCATTTTTAAATCTCCTTATATTTTGCCCACACGGATCAAAAACGCACACGGATTTTTTTTTCTTCCTTCCGCGTGAGTTTTTGATCCGTGTGGGCATATTTGAACTCAACCTGTAAGACACGCTAAATAATAAAAGGTTCAAAGAAAGTTGAATTTTATACTTGCTAAATAAAATAAATTATTTTATATTGTACATTCAGGGGGTTGGATAAAGTAGGTTGGACATTTAAAATTCTTTTAATACTGATAAATAACGATTTGTGAGATCAGAATGATATCTTATTTTATCCCACCCCCTTAATCTTCGATTGTATAAGAAGTGTGAATTTCGCCGGTATCAATTTTTTGTTTGAATTTTTGCTTGAGGAATTTTTTGAGATAATCACGTGTGAGAGGAAAAAGCGCCATAAATCCGGTGGCATCGGTGAGAAGTCCGGGAGTTAACAGGAGTAAGCCGCCGGCAAGAATGATCACTCCATCAATAAGAGATGCTGCGGGTATGTGTCCCTGACTCAATTCTTGTTGAATGCGGTTGATTACAATAAATCCTTCATGTTTAGCAAGATAGGCGCCAAGTACACCCGTTAAAATAACAATGGCAATTGTTGATCCCAGTCCGATTTGTTTTCCCAATTCGATTAAAAGGGAAAGTTCAATCAGTGGAATAAGTGTGAAGAGTAGAATTAGTCGAAAGAGCATTTTTAAAAATCCTTGTTGAGAAAATAGTTTTATTAATGATAAGATAGCACAAGTATTTATGAATTGCAAATAATTTTTTTGATAATAATTCTACTTTGTCAGATTACAAAAAGATGACGATCATCTGTCATTCCGGCGTCCTTTTTTGCCGCAATCTCCTGATCAACATATTGAGATTCCGGTATTCCGCTTCGTTTCAACCGGAATGACAAGCGAACAGTGATAATGTGACAAAGTAGAAATAAAATTCAGGTGAATTATGTTGTCAATAAATTTATCATCGGATGTTGAGAAACACTTGATAGAAGTTGTTCAAGATAATTACAATGGTAACTTGCAGGAAGCGATCAAATCGTTTTTGAAATTACAGGCAAAATACGGATGGAAAGAACAATTGCTTCAAGATGGTAAACCAACGGATAGAAACAACCCAACGGATGGTACAAGAATCTTAAAGCATAGAAGATAATGAGACTAAAAAAAACATGACAAATTTGCCCTAAAAGAAATTAGCATCCGACAAAGGCAGCATAAAATAAAATTCATATCAATTCTTTTTTTTATCCGTTGGATTTAATTTTTCATTTTCAACTGCCCGATCTCATCCATTCTTTGTTTACCAGGTGAACGGTTACGAAAATTTTTATCAATATTAGAAAAGATACGAAACTCAAAAAATGGTTAAAAAGAATATACAAATCTCTTTAATAATTGGGATCATTTTTATTATTTTCTGCAAAAACCCATTCGCCACCCGGGAAGCAGAACCACCCAGTACAGATCAAAGCTCCTGGCAGTTCCCGACTGATCCGGTGATTGTTTTGGAAAATATGAAATCTGCATTCCGCGAGAGAAATGTTGAAAATTATATGAAATGTTTGGTTGATTCCAATGAACTATTTAAATTTATACCCGATGCTTACGAAGCTTCCACGAACACTGGAATATTTGAGCGCTGGGATCTTTCGTTAGAACAAACATACATTAATAAAATTTTTACTTCGATTCCTGATGATTCTACCAGGACTCTGACTTTTGATAGTGATTTTACGAGAAATGATTTTCCTGATTCAGTCCAGATCAGGACAGATTATACATTGGTTTTACATCATGTATTATCGGAAAGCTACCCGCGGCAGGGAAAAGGCAAAGCCGATTTTTGGTTCAATCGCCGAAACGGGTATTGGGTTATTACCCGTTGGGAAGATTATGAGACAACAGTTGACAGCACGGCAATTAGGCTGCCTTCATGGAGTACGATTAAAGCAAGTTTTATTAATTAGTGTCTGTCCGGGCAGTTAGTAATTATTTGAATTATAATAAATTAATGGTGTCGGAAATTGTTCTTATTTAACTCATCCCCCCGACCCTATCCGCCAGCTGGCTGACATTTTCAACCTTCTCTTAAAAAGAGAAGGGGGGGATCAATTATACTATGGTTAACTATTTATATTTCTGAATGTTACTCCCCCCATCTTTTAAGAGAGGGGGCCGGAGGTGAGTTCGATAACTATAAGAACTATTCACTATTAATCTATTAAAAATAAAATATTACTTGATTTTGGCTTGTCCAGGTTAGGGGAAGATAATTGAAGAAAACAAATAAAAAACGTCCTTATAAAAAGCGAACGACTGTTACAAAACGCAAGCGTTCCTCTCTGTCTGTAAAAAGAAGGTACAAACGTAAGGAAAATAAATTTCTTCAATTTACCACCAGGGCTTTGCGTCTTGGAATGTTATTTGGTGTTAGCGCTTTTATTATATATATGTTGTTCAAGCCTGAGGATAGGTCAAAAAACCAGGAGCAGACGATAATAGAAGAACTGCCAGCCCCTCCTGTTGATTCAATGGAAGAGTTTGATTTTGTTGAAGAAGTTACTCCCAACATAAACACAATGTCCACAACCGAAAAACTGAACTATTCATTGAACAAAATTTTTAAGAGTTATAATATAAATGAAACGTGGATCAAAAGAAAAACGCGTGCTATTAGGATACAATTGCCTCCTGAATTACCGGCTGAAATAATTGTTTTTGATATTATTCAAACGGTGAAAAAACTCGGTTTAAAATGCATTAACTCTAAAGAGAATCTAAAAAGGAGCCATTCCACCCTGATGGTGGTCAGTAAGAAAGATACGCTGTTCACCATATTTTTCAGCAAGAATAAAGATATTCAAAGACCCACCGGAAAAATTGCTATAATAATTGATGACTTTGGATATTATGAAAATAAGGCCATCAAAAGTTTTCTTGAATTTGAATATCCAATAACTCTCTCCATCCTTCCCGGACAGAAACACACAAAAGTAATCGCTCAAAAAGCGAAACAGCATGGAAAACAAATTTTGCTTCATTTGCCAATGGAGCCCAAGCAGGGGAGAGTCGAAGATACAGAGTTTACAATATTAACAACTTTATCCGAAGAACAGATTGCAGCCCGTGTAAAAAAAGCCCTTGATGTTCTTCCTGATGCAGTCGGTGTAAATAACCACATGGGCTCAAAAGCAACGGAAAATGAAGCGGTAATGGCTGCTGTTTTTAAAGAGCTTAAAAGACATAATAAAATGTTTATCGACAGCAAAACCACGTTGAATAGTGTATCGCCGGGTGTTGCGGCTTTATACAATCTGAAATTTTTGCAAAATGCTACATTTCTGGAGCGAGGCAAAAATGAAGAAAAGCAGCATATCCGGAATAAATTAAAACTCGCTGCAAAAATTGCAGAAAGAAAAGGGAAAGTCGTTATTATCGGGCATCCATATCAAGAGACGATAGAGGTGTTGAAGGAAGAATTGCCGAAATTGGAAAAACAGGGATTTATTGTAGTGCCTGTTTCGGAGTTGGTCGAGGGTGGCTGATCATAGGGTGTTTAAGTATAATTTATTTCGTAATTATACATTTAGAATGGGACAAGGAGAGCGGGAGACAAGGTGAGTGGGAGAAGGGGAGAATTTGAAAGCAGAAAAATATCATAATATACTAAACTTAAATTGGTTTTAGCATTCATCTTTAAAAATTGATTTCGGAGTGCATCGCCTTTATGCGATGCGCAATCCATAAATGGATTGCACTCCGAAAACATTACTCTCAAAACCACTTTGGCTTGAGTATAACTTAATGGCTTCTTCTCCCTCTCACCCCATCTCCTTGTCTCCCTCTTTTGGCACTTATCGGTTTGAAGTGAAGTTTCGCTAGATAGTTATTAAATAATTTGCATAAATTAATATTGGAGGGCTTATGGTACGATTGGGAGTGAATGTCGATCATGTGGCAACTGTCCGGGAGGCACGTAAAGGGATTGAACCTGATCCCATTGGCGCTGCTGTGTTAGTTGAACTTGCCGGCGCAGATGGGATTGTTTGTCATCTCCGGGAAGACCGGCGGCATATTAAAGACCGGGATCTTTCTCTGCTTCGGCAAATCGTCAGAACGCATTTGAACTTGAAGATGGCAGCCACTGACGAGATGATCAAGAAAGCTATTAATGTACTGCCTGATATGGTAACATTGGTTCCTGAACGGAGGCAGGAAATCACCACCGAAGGCGGATTAGACATCACAACAAATTATGATTATCTCGAAGAAGTAACTTCAAGCTTACGCGCTAATAATATTGTTGTCAGCTTTTTCATCGATCCGGATATTTACCAAATTAAAGCAGCAGCAAAATTAGGCGCTGATTATGTTGAGCTGCATACCGGATCTTATGCGAATGCGGACGATTTGAACCAGGTCATGGATGAGTTGGAGAGAATAAAATCCATGGCAGCAGCCGCTGCAAAAATGGGACTTGGCGTAAGCGCCGGTCATGGTTTGAATTATCAAAATGTTGTTGATGTAGCCAAAATCAAACAGATCGAAGAGTTAAACATCGGTCACTCAATTATTTCTAAAGCAGTGTTAGTTGGAATGGACAGAGCCGTGCGGGAGATGATTGATTTGATGAAGCGGTAAACAAATATATTGGAGTATTGGATTAATGGATTTTTGGAGTTCTGGAAATTTTGAACTTCAATACTCCATTACTCCACCGCTCCAATAATCCCTAATCCCTAATATTAATATTTAAAAAAACGACGAGAGCAATGTCGATATTAATGTATAAGTACCCAACTAAAATATCATACTTTCTCACTTTTAGAAAGGAACAACTTATGAGAAGAATTTTACTTTTTACCATTTTTGTTGTACTGATAGCTGGTAATGTCTTCGCTCAAACGACTGGAAAAATATCCGGCTTGATAACGGACAAAAGTACCGGCGATGGTCTCGCCGGTGTGAATGTCTTAATCGATGGCACCTATTTAGGCGCGGCAGCGGGATTGGATGGAAGTTTTTTTATCCTTAATGTGCCCCCTGGCAGCTACGATTTAAAAGTGCAGCTTATCGGTTACAGGCACAAAAAAATTGAAGGTGTTCGTGTATCAGTCAACCGCACAACTTCACTAAAAATTGAACTTGAAGAAACTGCAATCGATCTGGGAGAGGAAGTAGTCGTAACTGCAAGTAAGATTTCCATCAAAAAAGATCAGACAAGTTCAATCCGCAATGTGTCATCGAAGGATATGGAGATATTACCTATTGAAAGTACCGGCGGTGTTGTAGCAATGCAGCCTGGTGTGGTGGTCGGTCACGTCCGTGGGGGGAGAAGTAATGAAACTGTTTATTTGATCGATGGCATTTCCCTTTACAATGGATTGAATCGCGGCAGCATGGTTGGTATCGACCCGGATGCTGTTCAAGAAGTTGAAGTGATAACCGGTACCTTCAATGCCAAGTACGGAGAGGCGATGAGTGGTGTGGTCAACATGGTCACCAAAGAAGGCGGGCGTAAATTCCATGGCAAGCTCGAAGGTTATTTTGGCAACTATTATACGCCTCACAATGATGTTTTTATTGGCTTGAAAGCCAGTGAAATCGCCAGAAACCAGGACTACAAATTCATGCTCCATGGCCCTGTTTTGGGAAATAATCTTACTTTCTTTGTCAGCGGCAGGGTACAGGACAATAAAAATTATTTGAGCGGAATTCGCCGCTTTAACGTTACTGACGAACCTAATTATGCATACTTCCAGGATTCTCTGGCTTATGATCGGGACGGAAATTATTTTTTTAATGAACACACCGGCGATAGTTCCTATGTTCCAATGAGTTGGGGAAAAAGTTTTGATGTTAATGGCAAGTTAACTTATAAGCTAAAAGATTTAAAAATGTCCCTGATGTACATTTTGGATACGGGGCAGGGACAGGGATACAGCCACAGCCGTAAATATAAGCCGGATGGCAGGAATGTGGGGTACGGCGAGAGTCACATGGTAACTTACCAGCTAAACCATTTACTCTCTCCGAAAGCTTTCTATGAATTAAAATTATCATATACCAACAGCTACGGCGCTTCCTATCTATATGAAAATCCATTGGATCCGAGATATATTCATGACAAGTACTCTGCCAATGCCAGCTTTACCGGCTTTGTAACCGGGGGGCAGGATAAAGGGCACAGCCAGACCACGACAGAAAAGTTTTTAGGAAGAATTGATGCTACCTGGCAGGTGAATAAAGCGCATAGTTTATCAAGCGGATTTGAAGGGACCATGTTTCGATACGATGTGCGAAATTATTCAGTTTTAAATTATTTCAGAAACACATCTGCTTCGGACTACATTTACTCCCCGGAAATCATGGATGACACAACAGCATACGCAGATCTGTATTATAAAAAGCCCATTCAAATAGCAGCCTGGATTTCGGATAAAATGGAATTTGACAACATGGTTGTTGATCTCGGCTTGCGGTTCGAATATTTTGACCCGAAAACAGTTTACCCATCAAATTACCGCAATCCTGGAAATTTGTTGGCAAAAGAAGATCAGCCGGAATGGGTATCAACATATCCAAATGCTAAAGCAAAAACTAATTTAGCACCCCGACTCGGATTTTCTTATCAACTGGGTAAGACAGCGTTACTTCGTTTTAGCTACGGACATTTTTACCAGTATCCGCCGCACAGCACTATGTATTTTAACAATTCCTTTATTTTGTCACCATCCAATTATTCCAGCTCAATAGGCAATCCACGAGTTGAGCCGGAAAAAACTGTAAGTTACGAGATTGGTTTGTGGCAGGTATTAAATGATTATATGGATCTCGAAGTTGCTTTATGGTACCGGGACATTTATAATTTGTCAACCGTTAATATTGTTACCACTTATAACCAGATCAGGTATGGTTTATACGGCAACAAAGATTACGGAAATGCCCGTGGACTTGAATTGAAGTTTCATACAGAGGTTGGGCATTTCTATTCTGAAATTAATTACACGTTGCAATATACCCGTGGCAACGCGGATAATCCCACCTTTACTTTTAGCCGGGCTGGAAATAGCCAGGACCCGATCCCAACATTAATCCCCATGCCCTGGGATCAACGTCACACTTTTAATGTAACAGCCGGGTATAACACTTCCGATTATGGCGTTACAGCAACAGGTTATTTTGGTTCCGGATCAGCTTATTCCTGGTCCCCGATTGATCAGAATCCTTTGAACCGGGTGAATTTATATCCCAATAATAGCAAAAAGCCTTTTCATTATACTGTAGATTTACAAGCCTTTTATGACTTGCCTGCGTATAAGGGAATGAAATTCAGGCTGACAGTTCGCGTTTATAATTTGTTGGATCGTATGAATGAGTATGGTGTAAATTCCAATACAGGGAGAACGAACCAGGCGATCATTCGTCCCGACGACCTTCTTGGACATTGGAGTGATTTCAGCACCTACGAAGAACGGATTTATAGTCCTTCAAACTGGTCTGCGCCGCGATTAGTGAAAATTGGATTGGGGGTTGTATTTTAGATACCAAGCAGTTAATTAGTTGCCCAAAGAGCAAAAATATTTCTTATTCTAAACAATAGAATAAAAAGGTACAGGTAAAGGCAAAGGTAAAGTTATCTATTCTTCTTTACCTATACCTTTGCCTTTACCTGACAAAAATATAAAAATTGAATTATTGGTGTATTTTTTTCAAAGATGCTAATACATTAATAACAAAAAACAAGAACTGAAAGGAAAAAATATGAAAAGGATAATCCACGTATTACTTACAATCGGGATCCTGATATTTATTAGCACAAATTTATCGGCTCAAGGTAAGATTTATGAAGGACCATCAGATGGCGCCGGGGATCCGCATCTGGAGCGGGAAGGATTTATGCAGGGCAACCGGGTGCAACTACTTTTTAAAAACAACACTGAATTGGGAGACTATCCAAGAAAGGATGCTGCCCGCTGGCCCAAAGGTATTGGCGGAAATGTCATGCATGATGGGATTGGTCTACTGGTTAGCGCTAAAGTTTATTTACAAAACAAAACCCAGCCGGTAACAGATACGACCGATATCAAAGATCTGCTTCGTAAGGGTTTGCTTGATTCGTTATTTTACTGCCAGACGAATTACCGGGAAGAAATGGATCGTGATGAAACCGGTCAAATTGAGTGGGGATTTCATCCGGCGCCTGGCTATATGAATAACTCCAGTGAATCCCCGGCGCTCAGTAATGATACCACATCGTGGCCCAAAGCAGGATGGCCCTTTAGCAATAGTGCATTACACTGGCCCGGAGAATGGGACGGTCGTTTTGGTCGCGGGCAGATAAGATCAGACCTGGAATGTTACTTTGTGGCAAACGATGCCCAGGATCTTGAATATTTAGGCGATGATGATATGGTGAAATATTATCCGCGTCCGGGCATTAACATTGGTGACATCCATTCCGGCGTAACGGTTCAGAATGGAAAACCCTGGGGCGGTCTCGGTGTGCGGGTTAAACAAAGGGGCTTTCAGTGGAACAATCCAATGGCACAGGATTGTATTTTTTGGGAATATACGATTGCTAACATTTCCGATTTTGATCTGCCCTATGTTGCTTTTGGCTATTGGATCGATAATGACATCGGCGGTGAAAATAGGGGAGAGGATGGCAGTTTTGACAAAATAGCCAATTTAGCCTATACCTGGGATACGGATGGCGTTGGTGAAGATGGATATAACACCGGCACTCAAGGCTTTGCATTCCTTGAAAGTCCCGGAATTTCGAATGATGAGAAGGACAATGATGATGATGGTTTGCTTGACGAAAAACGGGACAACCCGGCTGGTATCAAAATAGGAGCAACTGCCGGAATAGATGATCTCACGAAATTTTTAAGTTTTTATGGACTTCAAGAGGAAGACCTGAAAGATCATTTCGAAGGGGATGAAGATCAGGACTGGCAGGATGGCGAAGATTTAAATGATAATGGAAAATATGACGATGATGAATTTGCTGGTGACGATATTGGTTTGGATGGTGTAGCGCCTGGTGAAGAAAATTATTTTGGGCCGGATGAAGATGGCACAGAATGTAATCATCAACCCGATTTAAGTGAAGGTTATGCCGAACCGAATTTTGGCTGGACAGATGTTTCTGAAACAGACATGCTTGGATTAACAACGCTTATGTTTTACGAAGCTGTACCCCACGTTGAACCATACAAAGGCTGGTTCAAGCATGATGAGTCAGTTTGGGACAGGATGGCGATGGTCGATTCATTGGAAGAAGGCGCCGCAAATATCAGTAATTTATTTGAGCTTTTTTCGTCCGCGATTTTCCCCCTCTATCAGGGCAGGACAGAATTTATTTCGCTAGCCGAATTGCATTCGTATGACGATTTATCAGGATTGAAGATAGCGCCTCATTCGGCGCCGGCATTATTTACGCTGAAGAAAACGGTGCAGATTATTTATGAAAAAGACTATCGTTTTGCTCAACCCCCGGCTATGCCAAGATTGTCTGCCATTCCCGGCGATGGTTTCGTTTACCTGGTCTGGGATGATCGGGCTGATAAAAAAACCAGGGAATCGCTTCTAAATAATGAAAACGATTTTGAAGGCTACAAAATTTATCGCGCTACTGACAGGGATTTTACCGATCCGGTTGTCATTACCGATGGTTATGGCACAAAAACATTGATGAAACCAATATTTCAATGTGATTTAAGGAATGGGAAACAAGGTTTTACAGATTATGGTTTGCTAAATGGTATGGCTTATAATCTTGGATTTGATACCGGGTTAGCTTATTCCTTTAAAGATGAAAATGTTAAAAACGGCAGAACCTACTATTATGCAGTGGCAGCTTATGATTATGGAATACCACCGGATAGATTAAAAGGAACCAGCGTTATTGCTCAGGATGATAAATACGGCATTTCACCATCAGAGAATAACGTTGTCATCAGGAAGGACGAATTTGAGAATGTCGAGTTCATTGGTCAAAACGTCGCCATCGTAACGCCAGGTGCCAGGGCTGCCGGTATTTCATCATCGACAAAATATGAAATAGATAACAGTGGTGTTGTAGGTACCGGCTCAATTATCCCGGAGATCATTGCATCTGATGCTTTTCGAAATGATCGCGTTTATAAAATAAAATTTCACACCACAGCTATTGATTCTGTCTATTTCTTTCATGTAGGTAAAAAGAGGCAATTTGTTGCCGACGGATTATATGTTTATAATATCACGGATAATACTGAAAAATTAGTTTATTCCGATTTACTAACTTTCGATGAATATGGTTCAAAAATACCACAAAATTTTAACACTGTTATGGAATTCTTTAAGAATTTTACATCAAATACAGATGATGATTTCTATCACCTCGCCTACACAGAACCAAAATCAACGGATATTTTTGATGGTATGCAATTACACGTTCAAATCGGGGCAAGAACTTCCGAGATGGATCCCGAAAAATCCGGTTGGATGCCCGGTAATTCACCGATGAGATTGCGAGTCACTGATTACGGAAATAAATTTTACCCGCTGGATTGTAATATCGTTTTTTCAGACCAGGTAGTGTACACCGCGCTTTGTAATTCGTACACGCTGGGAATCGTCGATGCAAATATGAATACGCTCTATCCTCCGGTTCTAATTTATCAGCAGGAGTTTAATTTTAGGGTGGAAAATTTGAGTGAAACAGATTCGCTTGGTGCTCCCACTTTATTGGATATGATCGTTTATGATTTGAATGATAACGATGTATATGATATGATTGGCGACCAGGTTTTAGTAGGTAAACTCAATGATAAAAATCAATGGGAAGCAACTGCATTTGCCATCGACTTTCTCCAGGCTGCTGATGAAAGTAAATTGCCGGCGCCGAACGATGTTTATAGTATCAGGTTTCAACGACCGTTTATTAATACGGATTCATTGATAATAAAAGTAAGCCTGGATAAAACTGTAAATGAAGATTCGTTAAAAAAGACAATGGATGAAATAAAAGTCGTTCCCAATCCTTATGTTGCTACAAACCTGATGGAAACATCGGCAGTCAACAAATATCTCAATCAACAAAGAAGAATTATGTTCACTAATATTCCTCAAAATTGTACGGTGAAGATATTGACTGTAAATGGCGTTTTAATTCGTGCACTTCGTGCGCCGGGTGATGCTTTGACAACTTTTAGCGGAATGGGACTATCCAACAATGGTGTTTTACACTGGGATATGTTAACCGAAGAAGGATTGGAAATAGCAGCCGGAATGTACATCTATCATATCAAAGATGATGAAAGCGGCGAAGAAAGAATGGGAAAGTTCGGTGTTATCAAGTAACTTGAAAGGGTAATAAGATGATAAATAAAAAACTATTAACGGTAATAATTCTCGTATTGTCTTGCCAAAGTTTGCTGTTTTCACAGAAACCGCAGCGGTTTGGCACCACTGCAGCGGGTTTTTTGGAAATGGGCGTTGGCAGTCCTGGTATCGCTATGGGAGATGCCTTTGTCGCATCAACAAATGACCTGTTTTCCATTTATTGGAATCCTGCCGGTTTAGCGCTTATGGAGCGAAATGAAGTTTCATTTGTGTATCAACCCTGGGTCGTGGATATTAATTCCATGTTTGCTGGTTTCGGCTTGGTATTGCCAAGAATCGGTACCATCGGTTTCAGTATATTCGGACTGGACTACGGCGATATTGAAGTGACCACATTGGATTACCAGGCGGGCACTGGTGAAAGATATACGGCTTATGATTATGTTTTAAGCATGTCCTATGCCAGGAGTCTGGTCAACTGGTTTCAATTTGGCGCGACTGCGAAATATATCACTTCACAAATCTGGCATTCCAAAGCTTCCGCATTTGCTGTCGATCTCGGTGTGTTGGTGCAAACCGAATTTTTTTCCAGAACCGGAAGAAATGAAGACGGAATGAAGATCGGTATGAGTATTTCAAATTACGGGACAAGAATGCAGTTCGATGGATACGACCTGCTTTTTCCTGTGGATATTGCACCGGATGAACAGGGAAATTATCAAAACGTGCAGGGCAAGTATAAAATGGGACAATGGGAACTTCCCCTGCTTTTCAGGGTTGGTGTGGCGATTGATCCCATCGTTACCTCAAATCAGCGCGTAACAATTGAAGCTGACGCTTTGCATCCAAACAACATGGGAGAATCAACAAATTTTGGCGTGCAGTATAAATTAACCGCTCCCGGGTTTGGTGACTTTTTCCTGCGCGGTGGTTATAAGGCATTATTCCGGCAAAAATCAGAAGACAAAGATGATAAAGCATTTGATAGCGCACAATATGGCGCAACATTCGGAGGCGGTGTTAAACTGTGGTTATCACCATCGAGATGTTTAAAATTTGATTATGCCTACCAGTCAATCGGCATACTGGGAAATGTGCATTGTACAAGTTTTTCGGTTGTGTTTTAAATACTGTGTTCAATAAGAGAAAAATTTATCGCCACAAAGACACGAAGGTTTTAATACCCGAAGGGTGCACAAAGTTAAATCCAAATTAACGGATAAGCTTATGGAAGATACTTAAGTCAATTAAAACATCCCCCTGTGTCCCCCTTCAAAGGGGGATTATTAGCGATTCCCCCCTTTTTGAAGGTCGAAGATGCCCGAAGGGTAGGGAAAAGGGGGGATGTAAAAAAGGATAAAAAAAGTACAAAAGGAAGGTAAACAATCATGAAAGTAAAAATTATATTGTTATTAATTTTCGTCGCATTCATTTTCAATTTTGCCTGTCGTGATATTAACACTGTGGAACCAAAAGTTGATCCTGAAGATAGGGGACAGGGCATATTCATAAATATGTCTTCGGAGCGCCCAATTGGAATTGATACCTTGTTCATAAATGAAGGCGACACGTTAGAGTTAGTCGCCAGCAGTGTTTTACCCGGCAGACCTGATTTTACCTGGAATTCCGGAAATGAAAATGTTTTAAAGATTATGGTCAGCCCGGATTCCCAGGCGATAGCTTTTGCCATTGCAATGGGGCTGGAGGGAACTGCCACCAATTTCGTTTTGGAAGATAGCACGAATGTAGCAAAAAAGACGATCCCGGTGAAAGTTATGAAACATTGGGCAGACCCTTTATATTTCTTTTATATGGGAGAATTAAATGGGCATCACTATTATATGTCGTTATATAAAATGTTATGGACACAGAGCAGAGATGTTTGTGAGAAAGCCGGCGGGCATTTAGTAACTATAAACAGTGCGGATGAAAGCAATTTCCTCATTGATAATCGACATCCCTTTATAGAAAATAATTGGATCGGATTAACTTTTCTCTTTGGAAACAGGAGGCTAAATTCTTGGATTACAGGCGAGTCACTAACCTATCAAAATTTTACCGGCAGTAAACCTACAGAGCCTGGCATTTTTGCTGAAAATTACTTTTTCATGAGAGGTGATGGGAAATGGGCAAAATGGCATGAGATCAATTATCACTATATTCTTGAGATGGAATAGTGGTGAGTCGTGAGTTGTGATTAGTGAGTGGTCAATGTCATTAAGTTTTAAGCAACAATTTCACCCATGTATTGTATTAATCACGGAATTAAGGCGTGAGCCTTTTATTTTCAACAAAAACCAATAAAATCTTTACACACCCTGCGGGTACAGGAATTAAATCCTTTTGCGGAGTAAAATAGATAATCGAGGCTTTGAGTATCACACAGCATATAAAAGAACTGTATTATATGAAAAATCAGAATTTTAGAAAAATAATAATTATAAACATAATTTTCCTCCTTTTCTCCCTGTCATGCGAGAAGACTGAAATTAAACAGCCGGAAGAAAAAATATTAGTCCGCATCGATGACCAGGTAACCATCAGCCTGAATGAATTTATTCGCCGGGCTGAATTCACCATTCGTCCGCCTTTTTGCAAACATAATAATTATATTCACAAGAAAATTATTTTGAATTCTCTCATCGCTGAAAAATTGCTTGTATTGGAAGCTGGAGAGCAAAATCCATTGTTAAGTAATGAAGAATTTCTGGCTTATTTGAAAGGTAGAAGAGAACAGGTTATGCGTCAGTGGATGCATAACCAGGAAGCGACACAAAAGGTAAAATTGGATTCCTCTCAAATAAAACAATTTTATCAATTTGCCGGGCGGGAATATGAAATTGAATATTATTCCCTGAATAATGCTTCAGCAGTTGAAGGTGTAACAGATAATTTAGTAAATGAGAGTAATTATTTTGAAACATTATTTCAGGATGTTTATAGTGATTCATTAATCCCCAAAAGAAAAGTAAGCTGGGGGAGACATGAGCATGGAAAAATTACAGAAGTTTTGTTCTCAAAAAATTATAAAAAAGGACAGGTGCTTCCACCAATTAAGATTGGGAAGAACGATTTTTTGATCATTAAAATTACAGGCTGGTCAGACACAAAAATGATCACTCAAAATCAAATTCAAAAAAGGTGGAACGATGTTGATGAAGAATTAACCAGGATCAAATCCAGCGCAATTTGGAACAAAAAACTTGCTGAAATAATGCGCGGCAAGACAATTGATTTTGCGGATGATACTTTTTGGAAACTAAATAAAATATTTTTTGAAATTTATTTTACCTCGGACGAGGAAAGGAAAGAATCGATAAAAGAAGAAATATGGGATATTGAAAAGAAAGAACAAAATGCTCTGGACGAACTGGTTGAAAAGGATATTTTAAAACAACCGTTTTTTACAATTGATGGAAGAACCTGGCTTGTTGAAGATTTTAGAAAAGAACTCATGTCTCATCCGCTGGTCTTTCGGGAAAGAAAAATGGACTCGAATGAATTCCCCGTACAATTCAGGTTGGCTGTTGTTGACTTGATCAGGGATTTTTTTGTAACAGAGGAAGCCTATAAAAAAGGATATGACAAGGTTGATGTTGTCCTGCGAAACGAAAACATGTGGCGTGATGCTTTTTTGGCAATCTATCAAAAAAACCTGTACCTGAAATCTGTCGGTGAAAAGAGAAGTTTTGCAAAAGACTATATGCGTATTATGGGCGAACATTTGAACGTTTACACAGACAGTTTGCAACAGAAATATTACAAAAAAGTTGAGCTTGATTTCGAAGCGTTCGAAGATATAGCCCTGACAAGTATCGATTTATTAGTGAAACAACAGCACCAGCCCTATCCTTTTGTTGTTCCCATGTTTCCGGTAATTACAACTGATAACCGAATTGAATATATAAAGAAGATGGGAAAACATTAAACCATTTGAAGGAAGAATGAATCCAATCAAAATCAAATGTCAGAATAATTTATGAAATAGAAAGTTATCAGAAGTTTGCAAAAAAATTAGCAGAATAATTGATAGCAGAATAATAAGAGATAGAGAGCAAAATTATTCTGCTACAAATAATTCTGCGAAAAAATAATCGTAGCTAAAAAAAAATAGTT
This sequence comes from Candidatus Zhuqueibacterota bacterium, assembly GCA_016783825.1. Lineage (GTDB taxonomy): Bacteria > Zhuqueibacterota > Zhuqueibacteria > Thermofontimicrobiales > Thermofontimicrobiaceae > Nigeripontimicrobium. The sequence goes on from JADHVV010000045.1 coordinate 23,664, forward strand.
TTCTTACCATCTAATATTGATAGCATACTGAAGGAGTTTACCCCATGGCGCAGACGACTTTACTGATAGATGGACATATCCATCTGTACCCGGTTTTTGATTTAATACAAGCAATCAAAAAAGGACGAAAAAACCTGCTTTCAAACGCAAAGAAAAAAAACATAAATTTGACGAATGCTGTACCGGTTTTGCTGTTGGTTGAACGATCAGATACAAACTTTTTCGATGAATTGGCAAATTCCCCGGAAAAGTATAACCAGGGCGAAATAAAATTTGTAAAAGCAAAAGATAATTTAACGATCAAAGTTGAAAAAAATAGTGAAACGATTTTATACATTTTTGCCGGTCGTCAGTTAGTAACCAGTGAAAACCTGGAAGCACTCTCTTTGATTTCCGATTACAATGTATCGGATAAAGAAAAAAATATGGATGAAATCATTCCGCTAATAAAAAACGCTGGTGGCATTACCGCATTAAATTGGGCGCCAGGGAAATGGTTTGGGAATCGGGGAAAAATTATAAATGAACAAATAGAAAAACAATCACCGGAGAACATCTACATCGGTGAAACTACCATGCGCCCCACTGTTTGGCTCAAACCGAAATTAATAAAAAAAGCTGAACAAAAAGGATTCCGGGTAATGGCTGGTTCTGATCCGCTGCCCTTCAAAGGAGAAGAAAATGAAATTGGCAGTTTCGGATTTACGGTTGAAGGAGAATTTGACCCAAAGAATCCTGCGCAATCGATGAGAAATATTTTTTCTGATCCAACAAAAAAGTTGACCTTGATTGGGAAAAGAAATAATATTTTTAAATTTTCCAAACGACAGTATAAAATAATGGGGGAGAAGAAGGAGAGAGAGAAATAAATATTTAGTATCTGTCCGAGAAAGCTCCGTTTTTGTCATTCCGGTAATCTTTTAAGCCGGAATCTCCTTGTATAACAAAATGGATTCCCGCTAAAAACATGCGGGAATGACATCTTGGACAAACACTATTTAAATTGCAAACAGTAACTATTAAATCATGGAGAAAAAATGAAAGAAGAACTAACAAAAATATTCCCGGAATTTGACCTGATCAAAGATGAAGAATTACGTGAAAAAAGTATCAACGTATGGATTGAAGCGATTGAAAAAGGTGGCTGGAAAGTGAGTGATCTGGAGAGAATTCCATTTACCTTGCTCATCCCTGATTGCCCGGTTAATATAATCGATCATACCCGGAGTGTAACGAAAGTCGCGATTGAAGCAGCAAAGCAATTAGTTCAGTTCAATGGCGGCGCTTATGAACTGGATATGGATATGATCGTCTCCGGTGGATTGCTCCATGATGTAGGTAAAATTGTTGAATATGCGGACTGTGATGATGGCATTAAAAAGAGCCCAATGGGTAAATTGCTGCGTCATCCTTTCAGCGGCGCTGGATTAGCAATGCGACACGATCTGCCTGACAAAGTCGTTCACATGATTGCAGTGCACGCTAAAGAGGGTGACAGCGGTTATCGTTGTCCCGAGGCAGTGATTGTCCACCATGCTGATTTTATGAATTTTGAACCGATAAAAATGGGCTGATCTTAATTTACGATTTTGGATTTACGATTGTGTACTCGAATTCTATTTAAAACATAACACATGTAATTTTAAACGATTGTATCTCAATAGTAATTACAATGAAATCATAACTGAAGACTAGAATTGAAAGGGAGCATTACTTGAAATACAAAGCTGTATTATTTGATTTTGATGGTGTAATAGCCGGGACATTGCCTTATCATGTTCAGGCATGGCAGAAAGCATTTGCGGATTATAAAATAAAAATTTTACCCGATGATATTTATTATCGGGAAGGACAAATAGCTAATTCAATTGCCGCAGACATCGCAATTGAAAAAGGATTAAATTTAGATGAACATGAATTAGATGCTATTGTTAAAAACAAGCGACAAATTTTCAATAATATCACAAAAGCACAGGTCTATCCAGGGACAAAAAAAATTGTCGAACAATTGCATAAGATGTCGGTGAAAATTGGAATAGTTACCGGGTCGATATTATTTAATGTAAGCGTTATCACGGGTGAAAAATTTTTAGACAAATTTGGGGCGATTGTTACGGGAGATTCAGTCGTGAATAACAAACCACATCCTGAACCATTTTTAACCGGCGCCAAGAAATTAGGCGTTAAACCGGAAGAATGCGTTGTCATTGAAAATGCACCTTTGGGAATAAAAGCAGCTAAAGCAGCCGGGATGTATTGTGTTGCAGTAAAAACCACAATTAAAGATGAAAAATACTTACAAGAAGCTGATTTAATCGTGGAAGATATGGGAAAAATTCCAATAAGCAAAATCTTTCATGAGGAATGAGTTTTACGAATTCTCCCCTGCTGTTGTCGGTAACAAATCAAAATATTATTCGTTTATAAAAGAAAAGTCCACAAAAAATCGTATTGTGGACTTTTTTTATGAAAATGTCTTCCTTGTATAAGTCAATATTTCTTCTTGTCTTGGTGTACTTTAAAGAGTATTTAAAAATTTGGTGGCAAAAAAAAATTAAAAAAGTACTTGACTTTCTACTTAAAGTTTAGTATAGTTACTATGGATTTAGTAGATATATTAAAATATTAGGAGCAAACATGTCAGGAACAGATAAATTAACGCCGGTTGAATGGGAGATAATGGGCGCTATTTGGGAATTAAAAGGAAGCCCTTCAGTTCGGGATGTTTTGGAGCATGCTTTTCCAAATGGGAAAAAAGCATACACCACAGTTCAAACCGTTATGAATATTCTTGAAAAAAAAGGATTGTTAAAAAGAAAAAAACATGGGCTGGTTAATTTTTACAGACCAACAAAAACCAGGGATCAGATGATTAATTCTGAAATGTCCCATCTTGTTTCAAGGATGTTTTCCGGCTCAATCCCGGCAGTGGCTAACTACTTAATTAAATCAGGTGATCTCTCTTTAAAAGAGATTGAAAAGATAAAAAAGCT
>JADHVV010000046.1 GCA_016783825.1 Candidatus Zhuqueibacterota bacterium
ATAATATATTACACAGGAAATATAGATTCTTCTAAAATAATCTTTGCCAAGGATAAAACACATTATAATATAATAATTCCAAGTATATTAAACTTTTGCAGTGATAAAAATTATGAATTGATAATTTTCAGCCAACAAGATAATAAAATAAATATTTATACAACCGATAATTCATTGCAATTCAATCAAATAAAAAGTATAGATATTGAAAATTCATTTGCAGTGTCGTCAATAACGTCAGGAGATTTTAATAAAGATGGCTTTGACGATCTATTAGTAAGCAAAAGTGTAACTGAAGATGAAGGTGTGCTATGCATTTATTTTGGAAAGGAAGATATTGTCAATTTTAGTAAAGACCTGGATATTAGTGTGTCAGGTGGTTACTTTGGTTTTTCTTCCTGCAATGTTGGAGATTTAAATGGGGATGGGTACTTTGATTTTACTATTGGCGCTTATACTACAGGTGAGAAAAAGCAAGGAAAAGTTTATGTCTATTATGGCGCACCATCCATTAATACACAACATGAAATTGCATTGACAGGAAGATACTCTCCTGGATCGTTTGGTTATTGTATTGCTCCGTTAGGCGATATGAATGGAGATGGCTTTGCTGATATCATTGTTGGGGCACCTACCAGTGGTTCAGAAAGAGCCGGGCAAGTTTATATCTATTTTGGTGGTTCTCCTATGGATACCATCCCAGATATTATATTAGATGGGGAACACACTGATGATTTTTTTGGTGGGGCTATTGCATCGTGCTATCGTGAAACAGGAACAGGAAATTCAGATTTTATAATCACGGCTTATGAAAATGATGAAAATGCAGAGTCTGCTGGAAAAGCTTATGTTTATGAAGGCAAAATGCCATTTTCATCAACACCTGTTTCTATCTGGACAGGTGAGAATAAGGGCGACTGTTTTGGTTTTAGCTGTGCAGCAGGTTACGGCGTAGCAGGTGAAGATATTTGGTATTGGATCGTTGGTGCACCTTTTAATGATGAAGGGGCTCAAGATGGTGGAAAAGTTTACCTTTTCCCATCGGCAGCTTCAGCCGCAACAATTTCGGGAAAAGTGCTTTACCGGGAGACCAATCTTGGCGTGCTCAATGTAAATTTTGAAATTTCTGGGATGACCGCTGCTTTACATGCTGATTCTTCAGGCAATTATATTTCAGAGCCCTTAAGCAGAACAAAATCTTATGTTATTACACCATACATTGCTGTTGATATTGACTTATCGTTCAATTCAATCAGAATGTACGATGCAGCATTAACCGCTCAAGCTGCCATGGGACGAATGGAATTATCCAATTATCAAAAGCTGTCAGCTGATGCAAATAATGATAATAGAATTTCATTATATGATGCTGCTGCGATTGCCCAGTATGCAATGAGATCAAATAAAGTTCAAAACACACAAATAAACGAGTGGATTTTTGATCCCGTATCAAGAAGTTATGATCCATTAGCGCAATCATATTCAGATCAAAATTTTCATGGAATCTTAATTGGAGATGTGAACGGAGATTGGAATCCACAGAATCCACTTACGAAACCAAAATTGTTTGAAAGTTCAGAATATCTAAAATTATATGTTAATAATGAAGACAATCTGATAATTGACTTGATTAACATAACAGGGAAAGAATTAATCGCTGCAGAAGCCGAGATCCTGTATGACCCGATAATATTAAAACTGCAGGATATTAACCTGACAGATTTAACTAAAAATTTTCTATCTATTGATTTAAAAGAAGAGGGAGAAGCGAAAATCGGTATCTATTCGCCAAATCCGGTTGTAGGGAATGGTTCTGTTTTTTCATATAAGTTTACAATACTTGATAATAATATTCAAAACACCAAATTTGAAATTACAAAATATATAATTAATGATGAAGCACCGATAAAAATAAAATACGATATTAACTTTGATGAAATTGTCGCACTACCAAAATCATTAGAACTCAAACAAAATTACCCAAATCCTTTTAATAATTTAACAACGATTAATTTTGGATTACCACATGCAGATGAAGTTACAATAACAATTTATAATATTTTAGGGGAAAAAGTAAAAACAATTTTTGATAAGCAGCCGTTCAATGTTGGATATCATAAGGTTATTTGGAATGGCACTAATCAAAATGGGAACTTAGTAACAAGTGGTTTGTATTTCTGTGAGCTGTTGTTTAAAAAAGATAGGAAGCTGGTTAAGATGGTCTATGTGAGGTAGTACATTAATATAATAATTTTTTGGGACAAACTAAAATGTTATATATAACGAAAAAATTATACATTCAATACAGTCTTAAAAAATATTTCTTCTTCATCGCTTTACTGATATACTTTTTTTCTTTTATAAGAACTATGATTGCCCAAACACCTGAGTTCTCCTGGGCGTTAAAAGCTGGTGGAGCTGGCGTCCAAGAAGGAGGAAGCAGCGTTGCAACAGATGCATTTGGAAACATAATAGTAACAGGTTCTTTTGAAGGAGTGGCTACTTTTGGTACAACTGTACTAACGAGTGCTGGTGGAAGAGACATCTTTATAGCGAAATATAATAAGTCTGGAAAATTAGTGTGGGCTGAACGTGCGGGTGGTTCTAGCTATGATGATGGATATGATGTAGCTGTAGATGGATTAGGTAATATCTATATAACAGGGAAATTTGAGAATACCGCTAATTTTGGTACAATAAGTCTTAACAGCATAGATCATGCAGACATGTTCATCGCTAAATATGATAGCTCTGGTAATGTAATGTGGGCAAAACGAGCAGGTGGTTCAAGGGGAGCCCAAGGAAACGGTATCGCTGTAGATAAAATGGGGGATAGCATCGTTACGGGAAGATTTTCCGGGACTTCAACTTTCGACACTGTGACATTAGTGAGTGATGGGTCTTGGCCAGATATTTTTATTGCAAAGTACAATGATTCTGGGGAATTAATATGGGTTAGGCAAGCAGGTGGAAGTAATTACGATCAAGGATTTGATATCGTGTTTGATAGCTTTGGCAACAGTATTATTACGGGACAATTTTATGAAACTGCTTCTTTTGATAATATCAAAATTTCAAGTGCTGGTTATAATGATATTTTTATTGCAAAGTATAATTCTTTTGGTGATGCTGTATGGGCAAAAAGAGCAGGAGGAACAGAATATGATATGGGCTCGGCTGTTGCCGTAGATGATTTAGGCAATATTATTGTTTGTGGTTCATTTTTTGGCAATGCATCATTTGGCTCAATTATGATTAGTAGTGCTGGCCTAAGGGATATTTTTATTGCAAAATATGACTCATCAGGAGATTTATTTTGGGTTAAAAACGCAGGTGGGATTGAAAAGGATGATGTGAGGAGTATAACAATAGGAGATTCGAGCGACTATATTATTACAGGAAAATTCGAAGGCACGATATCGTATAGTACAAGTACGTTGATAAGCACAGGTAAAGATGATGTTTTTGTAGCAAAGTATGACGCAGCAGGCAATGTACAATGGGCCATACGAGCTGGAGGTGATGAGGGGGATGGCGGAAATGGTATTGTATCAATTGGATCTGGAAATTATGTCGTTACCGGAACATTTGGCAGTGTTGCCTACTTTGATTCAATTAAGATTTATAGTGCGGGTGATTGGGATATTTTTATTGCAAGGTTAAATGAAAATATTTTATTAAATCCAAGTTTTGAATCTGGAGATTTGACAAATTGGGAAACTGAAAATTATAACAATTCACTATTCAATATAGTGGATGATTGTGCCCAAGGAAATTTTTCTCTTAACATTAAAATTGGAAATATTAGTGAACATTGGCATACTCAATTAAAACAACTCATACCTGTAAAAAAACAAACAAGGTATGAATTATCATTCTATGCGAAAGCTTCATCGGAAAGAATAATTCAATTCAGCTTACATAAAGACAATGATCCATATACATGGTATGGAATGTGGTTAGAACAAAAATTAACCACAGAATGGCAGAAATATGACCTATCTTTTGTATGCAACTCAACAGATAGTTTAGCAAGATTCGCAGTAACATTTGGAGATCAAAAACCAGATGTGTGGATTGATGGGTTTACATTGAACGAGGTGGGACCTGCACCACCTGGCAAAACCGTTTTATTCAGAGTTACAAATGGAGAAAAAATTCTAATATCAGGAGATCGTCCCCTTCCTGCAAATGCAACATTCGGATTTTATGGAAATGATAATATTGTTAAGTATGTTACTCCCCGCAGCACGCACTTTAAGATACCGCAGACAAGTACAACAAGCCCATTTACAAATTATTGGATTCAAGGAGATGAAGATTTTTTTAATTCTAATTATTATTCTTTGGAAGGTGGTGGGCATGAATTCTATTATAATCAAACAACTGGTGTTACAGATGCCAAACTTTTTACTGATAATTCACTCCTAAAAAATGGCGGATTTGAAAGTGGTGATACTCATGAGTGGTCAATTGAAGATCATTTTGGGAATGCATTTTATACTGTTGGAACTGATTCTAAAGATCGTAATCATAGCTTAGAAATTATTCCGAATAATGTTGCTGAAGACTATACTTTACAATTAGTTCAAGATATTCCAGTCAAATCGGATTCGGCTTATAATGTTAGTTTCTGGGCAAAATCTGATAATAATAGAACGATTGTAGCAAGTTTAACAAGAAATGAATCACCCTGGGATTCTTATGGTTTATGTTTTCAGACAGATATCAATCAAGAATGGTGTTTTTTTGATACTACATTTATTTGTACTGAATATGATTCACTTGCCAAGTTTTCTTTTTATTTTGGTGATAACACTTCTAAAGTATATATTGATGGTATAAAATTTATTCCTGTAACAAAGGCAAGTATTCATCCTCCTGTTGCAGATTTTACTGCAGAACCTCTAACTGGAGAACCGCCATTAGAAGTACAATTTACAGACAAATCCACCGGAGAAATTCAAAATTGGCTTTGGGATTTTGGTGATAGTGGTTTTAGCACAGATCAAAATCCGACTCATATTTATCGAAAAGATGGCAAATATTCTGTAACTCTAATCGTAACTGGTTTAGGAGGAAGTGACACACTTACAGTAAATGATTATATTCACTGCAAATCAGAAATCCTGGTTTCAATTCCAGATACGAGCGGATACAAAGGACAACTTATTTCTCTCCCAATAATTATTGGTGATATAACTGGAAAAAATGTAATTTCTTATGAGTTTAAATTAAATTATTCTAGCTCTGTTTTAAGCGCTATAGGAGCGAATGCTGAAGGATGTTTGACAGAGAATTGGGGTGCACCTAATGTAATAGCTGACAATCCTGGCGAAATACAAGTTGGAAGTTATACTGGACTGGTACCAATCGAAGGTTCTGGTACACTTGTAAAAATCCTATTTGAAGTAATAGGAAATCCAGGTGATTCAACAATTTTAGACTTTAACTATTTTGAGTTCAATGCTGGAGAGCCAATAGTTCAAACTACTAAATCAATTTTCATTGCGGAAGATGTGAAACCAATTGCAGATTTTACTGCAGAACCTTTATATGGTACACCACCATTAGAGGTAGAATTTACTGACAAATCTACAGGGAATATACAGAACTGGTTTTGGGACTTTGGTGATAGTAGCTTTAGTACGGATCAAAATCCAAGTCATGTTTATATTAAGGATGGTAAATATTCAGTAACTCTCATTATAGAAAATCTTGGAAGCAGTGATACACTTGAAGTAATTGATTACATACACTGTTCATCAAAAGTTATAGTTTCAATACCTGATACAAGTACAAACAAAGGTCGGCTTATTTCAATTCCAATAATAATTGGTGATGTAACAGGAAAGCAAGTTATCTCTTACGAACTAATATTAGATTATTCAAGTACTATTTTGAATGCAGTTGGAGCAACTGCTGATGATTGCTTAACAGAAAATTGGGGTGCGCCAATGGTAACGACAGATAATCTAGGAGAAATCAGGATCGGGAGTTATACAGGTCTTGACCCAATTGAAGGTTCAGGAGCTTTGGTAAAAATTAAATTTGAAGTGATTGGAAATAGAGGAGACTCGACTGCATTAAATTTTAATTTCTTTGAATTTAATGCTGGTGAACCAGTATCAGAAACATTTAATTCAGTTTTCTTCGTTCGTAGCCAGACTAATGCTGATGAGTTTTCGGTTGCTGAAGAAATTCGTGATTTTTCACTAAGTCAAAACTACCCCAATCCCTTCAACCCAACCACCCAAATAAATTTTGACCTGCCTAAAGCAGACAAAATAATTTTAGAAATTTACAACCTTCGCGGTCAAAAAGTGAGAACCTTGCTTGATGGCTCAAAGGAAGCAGGCAGCCATTCCATTCAATTCGATGCCACGGATGAAAAAGGAAATAAATTGCCAACGGGGATTTACTTGTATTTGTTCAAAACAAATGAATATCAGGAGATTAGAAAATTAACAATTATGAAGTAAACAATTGAAGAAGAAAAGCAAGGTTAACTAAAGGCAATTTTTAGTAAACGAGCATCTTTTAATGATGCTCGTTTTTTTAATTCTTGGCCTTGTGCGCTTCGATAAACTTATCAAGATCGCTCTTTTTTAATTTGTACTCTTTATTCAATTTATAGGCGGGCAGTTGCTTTTCTTTAATCCAATTTTTAACTATAGATTTTGGTACATTAAGATAATCTGCAGTGCTGAATAAATCGAACCAGAGCTCAAAATCTCTTATTCTCTTACTGGCAAAAAGAAATTCGATTCCCACGAGATTATTTTTTGCATCTAAATTTGCTATGCAGTAATCGTTAATGTTAACATCTCGGGCAACTTTATTATCATTTATTTTTATATATGCAACATCGACCTTTTTATCGAATGTTATTTCCATTTGTAATTTTCCTTCTTATTATTTTATTTTTCTAAAATTGCAGTAATTATCTTTATTTCACTGGGATTAGAAATATAAGGGATACGAACTTTTTTTATACCAAAATCCTTAATAGCATTAATTTCACCATATTCACCATAATACCATTTATCAGGATTTAAAACAGTTTCTTTTACTTCAAGTTTACTGATGGATTTTTGTTGCATTCTGTCTCGGGCATGTCGACTGAAATCGAATTTAATATTTTTCAATACTAAAGTTATCCTCAATTTTTCTTTTTGTCAAAAAGCCATCCAATACCTTCTTTGTTAATTTAACATATATAAATTCATGTTAAAAATCAAGTATTTTTTTCGACAATTATGCCTTATGAAATATTTAATGATATAAAAAATTTTCTATCAATGTATAGCTTTGTGACATTGATATCCGGTACATTTTAACCTAAAAAGTCCCAACAATATTTTTTCTCTTGATTTTTAAGTTTAAACTTGGTATAATAATCTTCATACAAAAAGACCGTAGTTCACCATTGATCTGAATCCCGGTACAATAGATATCAACAATAGGTTTACTAATCAAGTTTTTATAGTTCTTTTTTTATAATTTTTAATGCTTATGCCCTTAGGTCAGCTAAAAAGTCATTGCGAGGAGCGTAGCGACGAAGTCATGGATACCCGAAGGGTGCAATCTACTGATGTTTACTGAATGAGATTGCTTCGCTTCGCTCGCAATGACAGGAGAATTATAATTATTTCTAACTTCCTTAATCATCAAATGTTAACACCATTTTAGCTGATTAAAGGGACCAAGCATTAACTTTTAAAGGAAAAACTATACAGGCGTTTTTTTTTATTAAATCAGGAGGAACTTATCAGTGAAAAAAAATAAAACACCAAACCAATCTACTAATCAATTCAACCGAAGAGATTTTGTCAAATTAGGCACTGCTACATTAGGAGCGGCTTTTGCAGGAATGAAGGTATCCGGTTGTGCCGCAGCAAATAAAAAAATTGGCCCTGCGCCCGAGCACCCGTTTGTGTCGAAGCCATTGGAAAAAGTTCGCATTGGGTTTGTGGGTGTTGGCGGCATGGGCTCGGCTCATGTGAGGAATTTATTAAGAATCGATAAAGTCGAATTAAAGGCAGTCTGTGATATTGTTCCCGAAAAAGTGGAACGTATTCAAAAATGGACAGTTGAAGCCGGACAAGCAAAACCAACCGGATACAGCCGTGGGGATTATGATTTTGTCCGAATGTGTGAAACTGAAGATCTTGATCTTGTTTACACGGCTACCCCCTGGCGCTGGCATGTGCCGGTTTGTGTTGCAGCGATGAAAAATGGCAAACATGCAGCTACCGAAGTCCCGGCAGCCCTTACAATTGATGAGTGCTGGCAGTTAGTGGAAACTTCGGAAAAACTGAAAAAACACTGCATTATGATGGAAAATTGCTGTTACGATCGTCCGGAACTGCTCATTTTTAATTTGGCGAGGAAAGGGCTTTTAGGTGAGATTATTCATGGTGAATGTGGTTATCTGCATGATTTACGCGCATTAAAGTTTGCCAGCGATGGTGAAGCGCTCTGGAGACCTGCTCATTCAATAAATAGAAATGGCAATTTGTACCCGACTCATGGATTAGGCCCTGTTGCCCAGTGCATGAATGTCAACCGCGGCGACCAATTCGATTATCTCGTCTCTATGAGCAGTCCTTCACGGGGATTAAATTTATTTGCTGCAGAAAAATTTGGCGCCAATGATCCAAGAGCCAAACAAAAGTACGCGTTGGGTGATGTTAATATCAGTCTCATTCAAACTAAAAATGGCAAGACGATTACCATCTGGCACGACTGTGATACACCGCGTCCTTACAGCAGAAATATTCTCGTTCAAGGTACAAAAGGCATAGCCAGAAGATGGCCCAACGAAGTACACATTGAAGGCAGAAGTGAAGCGCATCATTGGGACAAGCTGGAAGATTACTACGAAGAATTTGATCACCCGCTGTGGAAAAACCTGAATCAATCTGCAAAAGGCGCCGGCCATGGCGGCATGGATTTCATCGAAGATTACCGGTTGATTCAATGTCTGCTGGAAGGCACCCCCATGGATATGGATGTTTACGATGCAGCAGCCTGGAGTGTGGTTTCCGAGTTGAGTGAAAAATCGGTTGCCAGTCGAAGTAAAGCGATTGACTTTCCTGACTTCACACGCGGGAAATGGAAAACGAATAAACCGTTGGGGATTATTGCTGAAGGTGAAGTCAATTAATAAAAAATATTGTAAAAGTTCAGCCACGAAGGCACAAAGGCACCAAGTTAAAAAAAAACAACTAATAAGAATATTATCTGTAAATTGAAATAAAAAAATTAGGTAATAGTTCACCTCTCTGTTTTTTTATATTGTGAAAAGATGATTTCAGATTAACGATCAACGATTTATGATTTGAGAAGGAAATACAAATCACAAATACATCAAAAATCTTAAATCGTTAATCCTTGTTCTGAGATCAACATAAGCAGGTGCAGGGATAGTGAACTATTACAAAATATTTAACGTGGAGCGCACAGAGAATTCGCAGACTACATAGAGAAAAAAGGAATACAGGTAATAAAAATGACCGAGACAAAAGAAAAAATATTAGTTGCTGATGATGAAGAATCCATCGTTGTTGGTTTGACGGCGCTGCTCGAAGAAGAAGGCTATGTTGTTGATTCAGCAATGGACGGGCAGGAGGCGCTGGATAAATTGAAAAATGGGGATTACGCTCTTTTACTGGCAGATTTGAAAATGCCCAGGTTGACCGGACTGCAAATTTTGAAGAAGATAAAAAAAACCGGCATTCAAACTGAAGTTATCATCATTACCGGTAAAGGTACAATTTCAACGGCAGTCAACGCAATGAAAGCCGGGGCTTATGATTACCTCACAAAACCTGTTGAAGCGGAGCGGTTGAAGTCTGTCATCCCCAAAGTTTTGGAGCATCATCGATTATTGATTTCACATCAAAATTTACAGCAGCAAATTAAACACCTCACTCACTATGAAGATATGGTGGGGCAGAGTCCGAACATGTTATCGGTTTACCGGATGATTGACGCCATCGCAGATTCCACAGCAAATATAATAATCACCGGTGAAAGCGGTACGGGCAAGGAATTGGTTGCCAAGGCGATTCATCAAAAAAGTGGTAGAAAAAATCAACCGTTTGTGGCGATCAATGTTTCTGCACTGCCGGAACAAATATTGGAGAATGAAATTTTCGGGCATGAAAAAGGCGCGTTTACCGGCGCGATAAATGAAAAACCCGGTTGCTTTGAATTGGCGCACAAAGGCACGCTCTTTTTGGATGAGATTGGTGAAATGGCAAAAGAAACACAAACAAAACTATTGCGCGTTTTGGAAGAAAGATGTTTCAGGCGCCTGGGAGGAAAAAAGGAAATACAAGTCGATGTACGGGTGATTGCAGCAACAAACAGAAATATGAAGCAAGCATTGGAAGAAAAAAGATTGCGAGAAGATCTCTATTTCCGTTTAGCCGTTGTGGAAATTGATCTTCCACCGTTACGGCAACGATTGGAAGATGTGCCACTTTTAATTGAAGAATTTCTAAACTTCTTTAATCAAAAAAATAATAAAAAAATTGAAGGATTGACCAAGCGTTGTCGCCAGGAATTATTGCGTTATTCCTGGCCGGGTAACGTCCGTGAATTAAAAAACGTCATCGAAAGAGCAGTGTTATTATCCCCGGGTCAAAATATTGATTTAGAAGTCTTGCCTGACCGAATTTTGAATATGGATGCGTCCAATTCCGAAACTCAAATAGAATTATCTAAAAACACGAAAAGACCAGTATTAACAATTCCGGTTGGCACTCGATTTGAAGAGGCAGAAAGAAGAATACTGTTAGAAACATTAAAGATGGTAGATAATAATAAAACAAAAGCTGCTCAAATTTTAGGGATCAGCTTAAAAACAATACATAATAAATTAGGCAAATATCGAGAGGAAAAAAAATAAGAATTTTGTAACTATTCAGGTTATCCAAATTTGTAAAAAAAACCTCCCACAGAAATGAACTCTCACGGAAAAAAATAAAAACATTCTTTCTGTGGCAGTTCTTTTTTTGTGGGAGAAATTGATTTTTACATTAGGATAAACTCCCAAAACCCCAGCGAAAAATTTACGCTATCTCGTTTTGTATAATGTAAAAATTACACACATTATTATTTCCAATTTATTTTCATCCCAATACCAAACGCATAAATCCTGTAAAATCATTCTAATTCGCTGCATTAATTTATTCCAATTATTCGGGCATCAATTTTGTATCCCCACCACATTTAATTAAATAAGTATTTCTGCATTGTTCGCAAATCAAACATGTTTTTGCAAATATGGATTTTCTGCAAATTCGTCTAGCTGAATATAAAACTGAAATACCTTCCTAAATATTTATATTTTAACCAGTTTTTCAAAAATCTGAACATCGAAACACTATGGAATAATAATAACGACACAATAAATATATTATGAAAAAAATCGTATTACATATTTCTCTATTTTCAATTGTTGTCGGAAGTCTGTTACCCGGCACAGTATTTATTGAATGGAAAAAAAATACAGAAATAGACTTGGCAGGTTACAAAATTTATTGGGGTACCCAGTCAGGACGCTATTCTGAAGTAAAAAATGTAGGGTTTGATACAAGCTGTACCATTTATCACTTACGATCAGGAAATTATTTTTTTTCGGTCACTGCCTATGATACAATTGGCAATGAAAGTGATTACTCAAATGAGATGGAAATATTTGTTGAAAATGGAGAAGATTTTTTGTCCAATGAAAATGAGACAAGTTATTACAATTTCCCCAATCCGTTTAACCCGGGTATAGAAAAAACAAATTTGAGATATTTTTTAATTACGGATCAACTTGTTTCGATTGATATTTACGATGTTAATGAAAACCTTGTCAGAAATTTATTGCCGCCAACCCTAAAATCAGCCGGAGAACACACAGAAGATAGTTGGGACGGAAAAAGTAGTTTTGGATTATTCCTGCCAAACGGTGTCTATTATGTGATTATCAAATTTGGGCTTGAAAAAAGAGTGATCACTATTGGGATTGTTCGGTGAGTTAATTTTGTTTTAAGATTTGTATTGATTTCAATTGGTCATTAAAATATTGGAGAATTAATTAAGATAGTTCCAACTGATAGAAACAACCCAACGGATAAAAGAAATATTGTAACTGTCAATTTTTTCGTTAAATGAATTGCATGCAGTTGCAAAAAAAATTACCTGTTTCAAAAATTAAATTTATTGTCAAATTTATATAATAATGGAAACTTTAAACATCCGTTGGGTTGTTTCTATCAGTTGGATTAAAATGGAGAAGTATCAAAAATGAAAAGAAAACTAATATTTAATTTAATAATATTTTTTAATGTATGGTTATTTTTATCAGCTTCTGCACAAACAGAAAAAAAGGAAAATTTTTTTACATCATTTGGCGTGGGAGCGCGCGCTTATGTTTTAAAAGCCTCTTTTGTGAGCATTGCTAATGATTACACAGCAACACACTGGAACCCGGCTGGCATTGCATTTCTCAGTAAAATGCAGGGCGGAGCAATGCATTCAAAGCTGTCGTTCAATCGCCAGATAGGTTTCGTTTCACTTATCGTGCCGATTGATGAAAGAAATAAAATAGGACTAAGCTGGAAAGGATTCCTTGTTAATGAAATTCCGGGAAGGACTTCAAATACATTGACGCCGGACTATTTTTTTAATAATATTGAACAGGCTTTTGTGCTGACTTATGCACGAAGAATTTTTTACAATTTGAGCGTTGGCATTAACATGGACTTTTTACACCAATCGATAAATAACGTAAATGCAGGCGGCTGGGGTTTGGATGTGGGATTAATGTATCAATTGAATCGATACACCAAAGTAGGATTAGTTCTGTATGATTATCATTCACATTTAAAGTGGGCAACAGGGCATACGGATTATTTCAAAAAAGTTGGCAGATTGGCGTTCTCGTACCGGCTAAACTCATATTCCTTAATGGCTGCCGGTATAGAAGGAGACAACCAATTGTCAGCTGGTTCTGAAGTACGCTTGATGAAGCCGCTTGTTTTAAGAATGGGCTGGCAGGATAAATTCTTGTCCTTGGGAATGGGCTTGAAATTTAATATTAGCAATATGGAATTGAATTTCAATTATGCAATTACAAACCATAGATTAACAGATCAATTGTCCCATATTTTTGATTTAAGTGTTGTATTTCAGTCAAAACGAAAATTTCGGTTAGCGACAATTAAAACGGGTAAATTAAATGTCCGTTCCGGTCCCGGCTTTAACTATAAAAAAGTTGGTGTCGTTAAAAAAGGACAACGCTTTTTAGTTTTAGCAAAAAGATCAAAATGGATAAAGATAAAGTATGCGGGTAAAAAGACAGGCTGGATCAAAAAAGATTATGCCAGTATCAGAAATACTTAGTGTCTGATTAATATATTATTACTCAACCTGGACAAGCCAGAACCAATGAGGTAATTGGGTAATTAGTTTATTAGGTAATTGGGAATTCAAAATACTGATCTATTTTTTATTACCCAATTTCCTTATTACCAAATTACCATAATTAGTGCCTGTGGTACGGGAATGACATCTCGGACAGACACTAATTAGATTAACAGACCAGGTAATAAATATACGGATAGTGTAAAAATTACATTATCATAAAAGGATAAAAAAGAAATAAAATGAAAATAGAATATGAGTTAACAATCATTAAAAACAAGTAATTATTGGATAAATGTTAAGCGCTGAAATTTACTGGCACTGCGTTTGCTTTTATTGAAGCAGCTAATTAAGAAAATAATCGAAAAACTCAATTCAGGAGGTTTGTGATGAAAAAAATTTTAATTTTATTTATTCTGGTAACTGTTGTGTTTGGACTCTATTCCGAAGAGAATTTGCTCTGGTGTAAAAAAGTCATCTTTAATGAACCAACCAAACATGTCATTCAAAAAGGTGATTTTTTCAGTAAACTTTCCAAGCAGTATTACGGCACAACCGGGTACTGGCGTGAGTTAGCATTGATTAACCGGGCGCCGAATAAAGACTTGGTATTTCCGGGCGAGGAAGTTGTTATTCCCAGTTTGGATGCGATGAAAAAATTAAGAAAAACACGCATGCTTTCAGTTGTTAATGACATTGTAAAAGATCAAAATGACTGGATCGCTAAAAACGGAAATATCACCACTAACTATGCGTTTGAAGAAGCAAAGCACGAACCCAAACCAGTGGGACAGGCGGCACCGGTACAGGAATCCGAAACAATTACGCAGGAAACAGCCGCAAATGTTTCAACGCCCAGCGCCATCTCTTTTGAAACTGAACCGCTGATGCAGGAAGAATTAGAAAAATCCTCTATGTTGCCAATTATTTTGACGATAACTGCAATTGTGCTTGTGGTTGGATTAATGTCCCTGTACTTATACCGAAGGAAAAAGAAATACGAAATGGAGGCGTTTGAACCGTCGGCAGAAAAAGAAGAAGAAATCACAATGGTGGATGAAGATGAAGAAATGGACGATGCCTATTCCGATCCATTTTCGACTGAAGAACATGAACACGAACGTGAACGGGAAGGTGTTTTGGTGAGTTAAGAAATCCCTAATATTATACTTCAATGTCCCCTCTAGCCAGGGTCTTCCAATGAAACTTTTTAGTTGAGTTGGGGGCTCTGGTTTTTTTTATTTATGATTTTTTTCCTGGTTAATATTGTGTTATTAATTTGTGAATTTACCTGCTAAAACTCCTTTAAATTTCAACAAAACTTCTGAATCTGCACTAAAGTATGATAATTCATTTTATTTGTTATGATGTTTGTAATAATTTTCTATGATTCGGCAAATATTCTTACTTGGGTATTTGAATATTATTATTGGAGTAGTACGTATATTGTCTTTATCCTGTTGAAATTATAAAGATAAAATAAAATTTGTATGAGTAAATATAAAAAAGTTAAAAAAAGGGATTAATTTTGGATAAAATTTCGTTTATATAATATAGAAAAGGATTGTAAAATTTGTATAAACAAAAAAACTAATTTTAAGATAACTATTGAAAATCTAATATTAATGGCAAAAATAACAACAGTTCAAATAAGGAGAACTTTACCATGAAAAAGAAACTTATATCTTTTCTATTATCAAGTACAATGTTTGTCTGTTTTATTTCTACAGCTTTCGCAGATAAAACAGCTTCTATCTTTTTCTCGGAAAATGATTTAACATATTCCCAAAAAGAAGGCTATGACATTATTTCATTAAAAGAACCTACTTACTTAACATCGGTAGGAGAACCAAAGCTCCCAACAAAAGTAATTCAGTTTCTTATACCAAACAATGTTAAAGTAAGAAATGTAAGGATTATATCCATACAAGAAAAACAAATTAAAGGAGAATTCAATATCTATCCTGCTCAACACCCACAACCAGTGCAAGTAAAAAGGATAGAACAAGAGTTTGTCCCTCAAAAACCAACTATCTACAAATCAAATTCATTATATCCGGAAAACATAATCGAAATACTTGATCATGGTTTTTCTTTCGGTTATCACCTTGTGGCATTGCAAGTTCGTCCTTTAAGATATCTGCCGGCGAAAAAAAAGTTATTTATTCTAACAGATATTACTTTTAGTTTGGAGTATGAATCAACAGAAGAGCCATTTGAACGAGTCGAACGTCGTAGTAAGAAAACTCAGAAGATGATAGATAACCTGATAAAAAGTATGGTTGAAAATAAAAAAGATTTAGATATTTCAGTAGATAAGCTATTGAAACTTGAGGCTCCACAATTGGAAACTAAACAATTTTCTGTTAGCGATTTTCCATCTGTTCTAAGCGATATTGTTGAATATGTCATTATTACTGAAGAACCATTGGTTTTCGAATTTCAACGATTAGTGGAATGGAAAACTCAAAAAGGTGTACCAATAATTGTAAAGACAGTTTCTTGGATAAAAACTAATTATCCCGGTGTTGATACACAAGAAAAAATTAGAAATTTCATTAAAGATGCTAATAGTAAATGGGGAACTAATTATATTCTTCTTGGTGGCGACGTTAATATTGTACCGGCACGCTATGGCTTTTATGACTCTCATGAAGGCAATTACGGTCCTACAGATCTCTATTATTCAGGATTAAATGGCAATTGGAATGCTGACGGTGATCATATTTTTGGAGAAGATAATGATGCATTCGATTATTCACCAGATTTATGGATTGGTCGAGCGCCGGTTGAAACGATTAATGAAGCAAATGTTTTTGTTGAAAAAGTTTTAATGTATGAAAAAGATCCCGACTTATCTTACATTAATGATTTTCTCTTTATGGGTTCCCATGTCTTAAAGACTGGAGTTAAAGATTATTGGGGACAAGATGTGAAAAATGACATCTCTGATCTACCCTGCATCCCTACCTACACACACATAACAAAATTATTTGTAGATCATAATAGTTGCAGAGGAGACGAAGAACTGAATAAAGAAAATGCAATAGCATATTTAAATCAAGGTTATCATCTAGTTAATCATGCTGATCACTCAGGTTATACTGCGATGGGAACAGGTTCCTTTTTCGGTGGTGGTGAATTAAATAATGTTGATATGGAAAATTTAAATAACCATGAAAAGCTGTCAATACTATTTACTCTTGGTTGTTCCCCAAATGCGTATGACTTTGAAAGTATAACAGAAAGTTTTATAAATAATCAGTATGGAGGAGGTGTTGCAGTAATAGGTAATAGTAGAACAGGATACAGTACACAAAAATACCAAGACTTCAAATTTTTTGCCACATTATTTAATTCAAATAATCCTAAGTTAGGAATTACATTTGCATCCATTCAAGGACCTTTATTCTCTACTTCCTATCACTTTAAATATAGCCCTAGTAGAAATATGAACTTACTTGGCGATCCTGAAATGCCGATTTGGACAGATACACCTCAAAATTTAGATGTCTCTCATCCATCCACGATAAGTAATGGAGAAAACCTATTTACTGTGTCAATTTCAAATTTCCTTCCTGATCAAGAAGCCTTAGTTTGTCTTCAAAAAGACAAAGAAGACTATGCTTACGGTGAAACAATCAATGGCTCTATAACTTTTTTATTTATACCAGATACACCGGGAAATTTAAATGTTACAGTAACAGCCCATAATTTCTTACCCTATGAAGATCAAGTTCCAATAGATTTAACCAATTTAGCCCATTTATATTGTATCGAAAATACAATTGATGATGACACCATTGATGGAAGTAATGGCAATGGTGACGGAATCATTAATACCGGCGAAACCGTTGAGATGTCCGTTACTTTGAAAAATGGTGGTTCGGCAGATGCCGATGGTGTTTCAGCGACTTTGAATACCTCATTCTCTTTTATTACAATAATTAATAATTATTCCGCTTTTGGCGATATTCCTCCTAACGAATTATCCACATCTGTTAGTGATTTCGTTTTCATTGTTGATAAAGATTGTCAGGATGACACCAGTGCTATTCTTGAGCTTAATATTGAAGGCTCAAATGGAAACACCTGGAATGATGAAATTTTTATTGAGATTAAAGCACCTAACCTTGAACATACAGCTCATACGATAAACGATATTGTGGGAGGTAACGGAAACGGAATAATTGAAAATGGTGAGTCTATAATATTAGATATGACAGTGACTAATTTCGGATCAGGTGCTGCGTCTGTCATCTCCGCTAATTTATCAACTACGGCGAATAATGTTCAAATTGTTAATGGGGGCACAGCTATTGGAGATTTACCTGCTAATTCTACAATTACCAAATCAAATGCCTTTGAATTTTCTGTAACAGGAGAATGGGTTGGAATAGAATTATTTTATCTCGAATTTATGGACAGCTATGGGAAAAAATGGACTCATAATTTTGAATTGACACCACCATCAAAACCGTTAAATGTATCTTATTTTGCATGCCCGGATAAAATTGAATTATGTTGGTCAAAAAATCCGGAAAGTGATATCGCCGGTTACAATATCTATCGAAGCATAACTGAAGCTGGCCCTTATATTAAGAGAAATTTTTATTTAATTAAGACAGCAACTTACTATTCCGATATTGATATATTGCCAGACATTGTTTATTATTATAGAATCACTGCACAGGATGGTTCTGCTAATGAAAGCGCGTTTTTTGATTTTATACGAATCTCTATAAGACCTCATACCGGTTGGCCTGTAACTGTTGGAGGTGAGATGGTCAGTTCACCTATGCTTTATGATATAAATAATGACGATTTGCAGGAAATATTTACATCAGCTTTTACCGGAAAAGATTATGCTTTTTTTCCCGATGGAACAGAATTATTAGATATGGATAATGATCCGAATACAGTCAGTGGAATAGCATCGAGAGAAGAAGGAGGTATGTGGGCAACACCTGCTATCGGTGATATTGATAATGACGGCGAAATTGAGATGATTTCAACAACTTATTATGATAAACATGAAGTATATGCATGGGAATTATATGATGGTACTGATGTTGATTTTGCTGCAGATGCTGTCTCTGGAAATTGGCCAATTGATGATTTAGAAGTTGGTATTGTTGCTTCTCCAGTATTGTTTGATCTTGATCATGATGGTGATTTAGAGGTCATACTTGTCACCCATAGTGGAAAGTTGTCTGTGTGGCATCATAATGGTATTCCTGATTCATGATCACCGATTCAAATTGGTTCAGGATCATCTTCCACACCCGCAGTCGCAGATTTAAATGAAGATGGGAATTATGATATCATTTGGGGGTGTTATGATGGCAAGCTTCATGCCATGTACTATAATCATATATCTCAAGAATGGAGCGATACTCCTGGTTTCCCAGTTTTTTTAGAAAATGCAATTTCCGCTTCTCCCGCAATTGGTGATCTTGATAATGATGGAAAATTAGAGATAGCGATAGCTACACAAGGCAATAATAATATAGGGATATTTTTGTCATTGAGAATAATGGAGAAATAAAATGGCAAAAAGAGATTCCGGTATTAAAAGATAAAGTTACTTCTTCTCCGGCAATTTGTGATTTAGATTTGGATTCTGAATTGGAAATTGTTTTTAAAGGAAAGGAAACAATTTATGCATGGGAAAGTAGTGGTGAAAATGTATCCGGAAATTGGCCAATTTCATTTGATAATAATGATGAATTATTATCATTAGTTGTTGGAGATATAGATGGTATCGGTAATCCTGAGATTATATTAGCTTCAAAAGATCAAAAATTATATGCATTTCACAGTGATGGATCGACAATGTTTGGCTTCCCTATTCCTCATATCGGTAATGTGTGGTCGACTCCTGCCTTGGGAGATATAGATAATGATGGTAAAACAGAGATTATTGTAACAGGAGGGGTAGGGTATAATAATATTTATGTTTGGGATACGGAAGGTGACCCAGCTAAAATTCAATGGGCAATGTTTCATCACGATGCTTGGCATACGGGAGTTTATGGATTTAAAATTCCACCACCAACTATTTCTATGACATTCGGAGAAAATGAAAGTGATGATATTAATAATGTTACCCACGATACATATATCAGAACCGGGAATAGACAACAGAATTTTAATTTTGGTTCTGAAGCACGAATACGAATAGGGAATAAAAGAGTAAATGATCTTAATAGGAGTCTTATTAAATTTGATTTTATTTCTGGTTTAGAAGACGCAGGAGTCACATCCTCAGATGATATTTTCTCAGCAGCTTTGGAATTAAGTGTTGATTATACCGGAAATTTTCAAAATATTGATGCCGATATATACCGTTTAAAAAAAGATTGGGGTGAAGGTTTTCACAAATTCATAACAGCATCTGCCGGGGAGGCAAACTGGAATTGGGCAAAGTATCAAATATCCTCATGGTCAGAATTATGGCTGGATAATTCAAACTCGACCAGAAGATCAGGAGGGTGAATTTATACTTTTCAGAAGCAAAGAGAATCCTTTTTATAGACCACGACTTGTTATAGAATATTCTCCCAGCCAGGCAGCAATAGAAACAGAGGAGATAACAACCACTTTTGGGGAAAGCGGGCGGGAAGACCACAGCAATGTTACTTCTGATTCTTATATTGATGGTGTTTATTGGCGGGCAAATTATAATATGGGAGAGAACCAGTTTATTAGAGTGGGCAATGATGCCAATAGTGGCTATAGAAATTACCGACCAAATCGTACGTTGATAAAATTCGACTTTATCCCTGGCATTACCGCATTTGGCATAACTGGCGCAAGTCAAATTGTAAATGCCTGGATAGATTTGAATATTTATTCAAGCGAAGGGCAAGGACAGCAAGGATTTTATGTTGATATTTTCAGATTAAAAGAAGAATGGGGAGAAGGCACAAAGAGTTACGCACATGCATCAACAGGGGAGGTAACCTGGAATGCTGCTAAACATAATTTAGTTGAGTGGTTTTCACCAGGTGCTGGTAACACAACATACGATCGGGAATTAGTGATGGATGGCTCAACATTCATAAATCGCTGGGGACAGGTTCCTGATGTATGGCTTACAGAAGAATATGATCCAAGTGGAAAAAGTTGTGGTTCATTTAATGTTACCACATCGGTCAAATATATGTTGGAAAATGATGAAAATTTTGGTTGGTTACTGCAAGCTCATGAGGAGAATATGGATAAATATTTTCGTATTTATAGTTCTGAGAGTAATTATACTTCCCTGCGGCCAAAATTGACTGTTGTTGCTAATGTTCCAATTGGAACCGGGCGACAATTAAGTAAAAATGTTTCCACAAATGAGGAAATTACCATTGATAATACTCCTTCTGATTATAAATTAAGCCAAAACTACCCCAACCCTTTCAATCCTGATACCTACATAAAATACCAGATACCGGAAAATGCAAATGTCCTGATTAAAATTTATAACGCTTTGGGACAGGAAATAAAAACACTGATCAATGAAGAAAAAACTGCTGGTTATTACACAGTTCATTGGGATGGAAAGGATAGTAATGGTTTAAAGGTTGGTTCAGGAATTTATTTCTACCGGATGACTGTTGGACAATTCTCTAAAACACAGAAGATGTTGTTATTGGAATAAGGAAATAGTTAATCAAACAAAAGCCGCTGATACTTTACTTTGATCAGCGGCTTTTCTATTTTTGATCAAACTTGCCTGTAAAATAATTGAAATAAAACAAATTTCCAAATTTACGATGAAAGCTGTTTATTAGCGGTGATGACTTATATCCATCAAAATCCTGCACGAGGAAATATAATTGAGAAATTAGAGGATTGGGAATTTTCCAGTTATTTGGATTTGATTGGGAAGAGAAAGGGGACTTTGCCTAAAAGTGATATTATCAAGTCACGATTTAAATCGGTTGAAGAATTTAAGATTTTTTCAGAGCAATTGATGGAGGGGATAGGGGAGGGAGGAGTTTTGGGTTTAAAAGAAGTAAAAGTGTACCCCACCTTTAAGGTGTAGTACACTTAAAAACCCGATCCAAATAAACATAATACTTCTTCGGCAAGCCTTTAAAAACCGGTGCGTCTGTTCCTTCTTCTTCAAACGAATCAATAGAATTACGAACGTTATTCAAATATCCATCTATTTTATTTTTTACTCTTTCAATGATTATTTTTTCATCTGTTCCCGCAATAGTAGCAGCCGCTTTTTCCACATCAAAACCGGATTTCACCAATTGCTCAAAACAAATGCCCCGGAAATGTTCTGTTATTGTACCACGATCCCGATTGCCTAATGCTTTTGCAGTTTGCGAAATCGCCGAATGGGAAAATTTTAGCGAACGCATTACTTCGAGAATCTGATCTTCAAAAGATGCGTAATCTACTTTTATTTCCTGCTGTGTAATTTCTTCGGGTAAATCACTTTCTCGGATTATTTTTCTGCCCTCACTTTGAGCTAACAGCGCAGCACGGCGAACCACATTTTCCAATTCCCGAACATTTCCCTGCCAACTGTAATTTTGAAATATTGCCATCACCCGGTCAGAAAAAGTAAAAACCGGGTCATATTTGTATTTCTTCAAAAAATGACCAGCAAGCAGCGGAATATCATCAATCCGTTCCCGTAATAGCGGAAGATGGATTGGGAAACCATTGAGCCGGTAAAACAGATCTGATCGGAAAAGATTTTTTTCTATTTCATCCTGTAAATTTTTATTTGTTGCAGTAACTACCCGGACATCAACCTTTAATGTCCGTTCCCCTCCGAGGCGCTCAAATGTTCCTTCCTGTAAAACGCGCAGCAAGCGAGTCTGAAATTTTGGTGTTGTCTCTGTAATTTCATCTAGAAAAATTGTTCCGCTGTTTGCCAGTTCAAACCTGCCTTTTCGTCTCGCCTGGGCGCCTGTGAAAGCGCCTTTCTCGTGTCCGAACAATTCACTTTCAAGCAGCGTTTCCGGAAGTGAACCGCAATTGATCGCCACAAATGGTTTATCCTTTCTATTACTGACGTTGTGAATCGCCCGGGCAACTATTTCTTTTCCCGTGCCTGTTTCACCTGTTATTAAAACCGAAATATCGTCTGCACCGACTTTGGCGACTAATTGCAGCACATTCGCCATTTTACTGTTTTCTGAATAAATGATATCTGCGACCTGTAATTTTTTGACGTGCTTTTCCGGTAAAATGTTGGTCTGCAAATCTGAAAGCTCTTTTTCTAATTTAAGAATTTCTTCTTTTTGCTCTTGCGCCAGTTGGTGACTTTTTTCCGATTGAGTTGTTTCATGTTCCAATAAATTTTGCAGCTCGGCTAATTTTTCCTTTGCCTCGTTCACCTTCTTTTGTTTGCTTTCAATTTGCTGCTTCAATAATAATTTTATGGAATCATCTTTTTCCCTGCGCTGAAGATTTCGGGTAATTACAAAGTAGATCATAACCGTAAAGTAAGCAAACGTCGGGTAAAAAAGCGGTAAAATTAAATTGCTAAGGCTAAAAAAAATAACCGAAAGAATCCAATAAATCAGAATAATTACGGTACTACCAATTATTATCAATCCTGTTTTTCCGGAGCGCCAAACAATCAGTACGAGTCCGGCTAATAATACAATAATAAGCCATTCAAATACGAAAGGTAATTCTCTCAAATAATTGGACTGAATAAGATTTTCAGCAACTGTGGCATGGATCAAAGAAGCCGGGAATGCGCTGCTTAATGGAGTCGCTTTTAAAGTTGCGATCCCGGGAGCAGTAACCGCGATAAGAACTAATTTATCTTTAAAATCCAGTGAGTCCCTGTCAGGTTCAAACGATTGCAGCAGATCAACAAAGCTTATCGATTTAAGATCATCTAAACCGCCGAAATGATTTAGCCGCATTTTGCCATTTTTGTTTATTGGAATAAAAAAAGAACGTTGAAGTGAGTCAGTAAAAATGATTTTACTGTCTCCAATTTCAACTAATTCTGGATCACCTAAATAGAGCCAAGCCAATTCGCAGCCAAAAGAAAACATAAAACTGTCTTCATGAGCGATGACCAAAGGCAGCTTCCTGACCATTGCTTCTTTTTCAAAATTACTGAATCCTAAACCGGCAGCTTGTTCCACAAAAGCTTTTAATGGAAAGGTTGGATTTTCTCCGCTTAAAAATTCTTTAGCTAACGTATTACCATTTCCCTGTCCTTTTGCCAAATTTGAAAACACCATGGGCAGGCAGACTTTGTTTGTGGAACGAAAAATTTCTGCAAGTATGGTTTCATGTTCAGGGTAATTCCGGTCAACCCGGTCAAGCAAAACATCAAATCCGATAACTTTAGCACCCAGGACATCTAAAATATATGTGGCATACCAATAATAATCCCGTGTGATGGGCCAACCACCGAGCGCCTGA
The DNA here is from genome assembly GCA_016783825.1 of Candidatus Zhuqueibacterota bacterium. Lineage (GTDB taxonomy): Bacteria > Zhuqueibacterota > Zhuqueibacteria > Thermofontimicrobiales > Thermofontimicrobiaceae > Nigeripontimicrobium. Next base: position 23,830 of record JADHVV010000046.1, read on the forward strand.
ATATCTTCATTACCAATAAAAACAACAATAATGTCTTCTGATAACTGCCTGCTGCCGCGCATTTTAAATTGCAGATCGATAAAAGTGTTTTGTATTGGTTCATTCCAGGGGAAAGGAATTGTAGATAACAAAATAAAACATAAAATGATTATTGAAATACTTAAAGTAATTTTATTTGCTATTGTAGAATTCTTATTTTTCATGGTATAAATAACGTAAAGTTTTTTATGATGTTTCAGTAATGTAAAGGTTTTCAAGTAAAATGTCAATGAAAAAGTTTTTCGTTGTACCTTTACAAAACCTGTAAGGTTTAGTAAAGGTATAAAATACTTGATTTATAGTTAATGATTTTGTATTTTGTTCATTACTAATGAAAAACAATGTTCATTGTTTGTTGTAATTGTTTTAAAATAGGAACTTATTTCTCTACCCAGTTATCAAATATAGCATGCAATTTAGGAACACCTGTACTCGAAGAGTACTTGTGCCCTTTGGGTATTAATCTCGACCTTAAATTATGCTGCCCAATATTAAAAAATTAATATAAAAATACACACAACACGAAAGGAAAAAATGAATTCTAAATTTCACATTTACACAGATTTTGATGGTACGATTTCCGTTGATGATGTTGGCGATAAAGTATTTGAAAATTTTACGGATTCCACCTGGCGTCAGGTGCTTCAGGAATGGTACGATGGAAAAATTGGTTCCAAAGAATACTATGTCAGATGTTCAGAAATTATGGAAATGAATGAGCAACAATTGAATGACCTTTGTGAAACACAAAAAATAGATGAACATTTTAAAGATTTTGAGTCATATTGTCAGACGAAAAATTATCCTTTGACTGTTTTGAGCGATGGGATGGATTATTATATCAAGCGAATATTATTCAATTACAACATGCAGCATCTGAAGGTTTATGCAAATAAATTCGTGTTTTTGGAAAACAATAAAGTTGAAACGTTATTCCCTTATTATGAAAGAGGCTGTCTCAAGTGCGCTAACTGCAAAGGCGCTCACATAAAAGAACACCGTAAAGATGGTGAAATAATAGTTTACATTGGGGATGGATTATCCGATTTGTGCGCTGTACCGGAATCTGATATAATTTTTGCTACAGGTGGATTAAAGCAACATTGTCAGGAGAAAAACATACATCACTTTGCGTTTAATAATTTTGATGAAATTTTAGAGAAATTTAAACAAATTGAGAAAAATTACAAAGAAGGAAAATAAATGAGAAAGTACCTGGTTTTATTTTTGATATTCATCAGCTGTGCCGGTATGAAAAAAGCAAGTGAATTTTATGAAAATAAAAATTATGAGTTGGCGATAACGGAATGTCAACAAGCGGTGGACAAGGATTCGCTTAACGCGGAAGCATATCTAATCATGGGTAAGTCTTATCGGGCTTTGAACAAAATAAATCAGGCAATCACTGCGCTTGAAACAGCTTATTTAATTAAGCCTCAGTCATCGATTACTGAAAAGGCTAAAAAAGACCTGGTTCAAACGAAATTATTCAAAGCTGATTTGGCGCTGAAAGAAAAAGATTTCAATGTTGTTTTTTCTGAGTACAAAGACGTTTTAGAGCTGGACTCGACAGATTTTCGAGCTAATTACAAATTGGGAATGGCTTATGAAGAAAATCGTTGGCTGGATAAATCAAAATATTATTATGAGAAAGCCCGGTTAATCAATTCAGCTGACCTGTCGATTCCTAAAAAGTTAGCAACAATTGACAGCCTGGCTCGTCTTGCAGAGAAGAATTTTGAAAAGGGAAAAAAATATTATCTGCAAAGAAAAAATAACTCAGCAGCAAAGTATTTGAAATTAGCTCTCAAATATAAAGACGATTTTAAAGAAACAAAATATTATTTTAATATGGCGCGTGGAAAAATACTTTACAAAAAAGGAAATAAAGGTGAGCTATGGGATGCATTAGAAGCTTTTGGAAACGCGATGATGCTAAAACCAGGGCTTGCAGAACCGCACTATTTTTTGGGGATCAGTTATGAAAAGAAAGATAGAAATGAATTTGATAATGCGATTAACGAATTTAAAATCGCTTTAGAGAAAGAACCTAAAGGTCAATTTGCTAAATCGTGTAGAAAAAAAATTAAAGAACTGACGAAGCGCAGAGACAAGATGAAAAAATTTTGGGGGAAATAGAAATCGATTTTGGATTTACGATTTCGGAATTACTAATTATTTTATGATCTGAAATTATCATTTTTAACCGCGAATTGCGCTAATTACGCGAATCACTAATGGTTTAATTATAATAAAATTAGCGTAATTGGCGTAATTGGCGGTTCAATTTTTTTTGCAGCTTGCTGCACTGGGATTTTAAAAATTATACAACAAAATGGACTTATTCGACCAAAAAAATAATAATAAATCACCCGCACCTTCCGCACCATTGGCTGAAAGGGTTCGTCCCAAATCACTGGATGAATTTGTTGGACAGCAACATTTAATTGCGCCGGGAAAAGTGCTGCGCCAGGCAATTGAAAGTGACAGGCTGGTCTCGATGATTTTTTGGGGACCTCCGGGAGTCGGTAAAACTACCCTGGCGCGTATTATTGCCGGGGTAACGAAATCTGAATTTTTTGCCATTAGCGCGGTTACTTCCGGTGTGAAAGAAGTTCGTAAAATCATCGAGCAGGCTGATTTCAATCGAACTAAATTGGGTAAAAG
>JADHVV010000003.1 GCA_016783825.1 Candidatus Zhuqueibacterota bacterium
GTTGGTTACATGGGCGGGCATCAGGAAAATCCAACTTACCAGGAAGTTTGCAACGGCACGACTGGTCATGCTGAAGCGATGGAAGTTGTTTTCGACCCTTCAAAGACTAACTTTGAAAAATTAGCCAGATTGTTTTTTGAGATACACGATCCCACGCAAATTAATCATCAGGGGCCTGATATTGGCGAACAATATCGTTCGGCAATATTTTATATCGATGATGAACAGAAAAAAAATGCGGAAAAATTAATCAATATTTTAGACGAAAAGGGATATAAAATAGCTACTGAAATAACTAAAGCCGATAAATTTTGGCAGGCTGAAGATAATCATCAGGATTATTATCAAAACAATGGCAAACGACCATATTGTCATGCATATACGAAAAGATTTTAATATTCTAAAATAATAAAACTTTTAAGGAAATATAATGAAATATCTGATTATCGGAAATGGAGTTGCTGGCGATGAAGCATCGATTATGATAGGAAAAAATGACGCAACTGCTGAAATAAAACTTATTTCAGAATCGATTAACTATTTTTATTATAAACCAAAACTGATAAATTATCTGGCAAATGAAATCAGTTTGAATAAATTTACAATCCACAAAAAAGCATTTTATGAAAAAATGAATATTAAGAATATTCCCGGCACTAAAATTACTAAAATTAATCCTGATAAAAATATCGTTATTGCAGAAGATAAAACCGAATATGAATATGATAAATTACTGCTTGCAACCGGTTCAAGAGCTTTTATTCCTGCAATTAAAGGTGCAAATAAAAATGGCGTTTTTACAATCAGAGAAGTTGAAGATTGCGACAATATCCTTGAATATATCAAAGATAAAAATAGTATTGTTGTTATTGGTGGCGGACTTTTGGGACTCGAGACCGCGAACAGTTTGAGAAGCTTAAATAAAAAAGTTACAGTTATCGAATATTTCAGCACACTTCTTCCGCGACAACTTGATAATGATGGCGCAAATCTTTTAAAAAAAATGCTTGAAAAAAAAGGATTAAATTTTATTCTGCCTGGTATTGTTGAAATAATTGAAGGGAAAGACAAAGTTGAAAAAGTTATTTTAAAATCGGGAAAGGAAATTAAAGCTGACGCGGTAATAGTTTCGGCCGGTATTCGCGGAAGAATCGAACTTGCACAAGATATTGGCATAAAAATCAATAAAGGCATTGTCGTAAATGATTTTATGCAAACTTCCGTAGAAAATATTTATAGCGCTGGCGATTCTGTTGAACATAATGGAAAACTTTATGGGATTTGGAAAGCATCAAAAGAACAGGGAAAAATTGCCGGTTTAAATATGGTCGGAATCAAAACGAAATATAATGGAACTTTATTTTCAAATATTTTGAAAGTTACCGGAATAGATTTATATTCTGCTGGAAATTTTGATTCTAAAAATGGCGAAATATTAATTTCAAAAAATGGAAATGAATACATAAAATTTATAATTAAAAATAATCAACTAATTGGCGCAATCGTCTTAGGCAATGCAAATGCTGTAAAAATTGCATCAAAAGATTTTGAAGGAAAGGCTTCGGTTGAAGAATTAAAAAATCTGTTTGATAGATGACTCTGTTGAAAAAGTACCATCCCGAAGGTTTTATGAAACAGAAATATCAATATAAGGAACTGAAGCGCCTGGTGTCTGTCCTGTTTGTGCACACCCACATGCACATTTTGAGCTGTTGAGGGAGAACTGGTAGGAGATAAAATACAATAACTTCCGGGCTCTCTAATTTAAAAATGAGATAAATAAGCGATGGAGGTATATCATGGTAAAACAAATCTGTTTATTTGTATTAGTATTTACTTTTTTATTAATATTTTTCAATAGCATCCTATTTTCCGATGATGAACCTTGTGTTCAATGCCACATCAAAATCAGTCCTGGTCAGGTAGCTGACTGGAGAACGAGTCAACATTTTGAAGAAGGTATTACCTGTTCAACGTGTCATGGTGAAGAACACAATAGCAAAGAAAACGTTAATCTTGTGCAATTCCCCGATGAGCATGTATGCGGTGAGTGCCATGATACGCAATTTGAACAATTCAAAAAAGGCAAACACAACTTCGGCTGGACGTCTTTGAATGCTTTGCCAGTAACTCATGTGGAGCCTGACGAGTTGATGGAAGGTGGCAGAGGTTGTGGCGGTTGTCATAATATGGGGATTAAAACCGAGGCACAAAAAAAGGAACTGCGGGAAAAAGGTTATCGCTATCAAAACAATTCCTGTGATGAATGTCACACAAGACATAGTTTTTCAAAAAAGGAAGCTCAAGATCCACGAGCCTGCCAGCAATGCCACATGGGATATGACCATCCACAGTGGGAGATGTGGAGCAGCGCCAAGCATGGCACTCGCTGGTTTGCCAAAGAAAATGGCAGACTACCTAAAGAAGCAGCAGCTCCAAGTTGTCAGAATTGCCACCTGCCTAACGGTACTCACGAAAATCGAACCGCGTGGGGATTTTTAGGGGTCAGGTTACCTTTGCCTGAAAATCCACAATGGGCTGCAGACAGAATAACAATTTTGAAAGCGCTGGGAGTTTTGAATCCAGAGACAGGGAAGCCAACGCCACGCCTTGAGATTGTAAAAGCTGTAGATATGGCGCGCTTAACTGATGAAGCATGGCAAAAAGAGCGTGATAAAATGATTGAAACTTGTAACAAATGTCACTCAAAACTATACGCCCAGGAACAGCTTGAAATGGGCGATGCGATAATGAAAAAAGCCGACCGACTATTAGCACAAGCCATTGATATCGTAGCCGACCTTTACAAAGACGACATCCTGAAAAAGCCTGACAATTATTCTTTTGCCTATCCCGACTTTCTTTATTTTATGAGAACTGGCAGTGGAAATCTAAAACAGGCATCCTATATTGAGCAGGTACTGTTTCAGATGTACATGAAACACCGCATGAGAACTTACCAGGGATTTTTTCATGTAAATCCAGATTATGCCTATTGGTATGGCTGGGCAATGATGACAAAAGATCTTGGTGAGATTCGGGAATTGGCTGAAACGATGCGGGTAACTTATAAATTAAAGAAATGATTGCACTTTTTTGAGAAAAAATAATCACTGTTTCAATAATTTGGGAGAATTAAAATGTCAAGTACTTCTTTAAAAGCATTAAGAACTGCAATTGAAGTGGAAGATAACGGTTTATTAACTTTCTTGAAATTCGCTCGTCAGACAAAAGACACGACGGGTAAGAACATGTTCATCCGATTAGCAATGGACGAATTTGAACATCGCCAAATTTTAGAAAAGCAGCTTAATAAGCTTTTAGAAGGCGGTGAATGGGAAAATGTTGAAGTGCCAAAATCAGAAATAGAGATAATTTCTCCAACTATTCGAGAAAAACAACAGCGAACAAAAGGCGAATCTGGGATGGCGGAATTGGATGCCTTAAACACTGCCTTAGATTTAGAGAAAAAAACAGCAGAGTTTTTCAGAGAACAAGCAGACTTAGTCGATGAACCCGAAGCAAAATCTTTGTTTATAAGATTGGCAGAATGGGAAGATGCTCATTATGATATAATTCTGGCAGAACAGGATTCTATTAAGGGAACTGGATTCTGGTTCGGTATTCCTGAATTTCAAATGGATGGGAAATTTTAGCTGGATTTTTCCAATTATTAATAATCTCTTAATTGAATAGCTACAATTTAAAAAATAAGGAGTATGAAAATGGATGAAAAAAATATTGGTTTGTTGGAAGCAATCGAGGTTGCTCTAAAAGCTGAGAAAAAAGCAAATGAATTCTATCTCGATGCTTATGAAAAAGTAACTAACGAAAAAGGGAAAGATTTGTTGAAACAACTGGCAGATTTTGAACAAAACCATTACGATAAATTAAATGAGCTTAAAAATTCATTAAAAGACAAAGGTGAATTTATTGAGTATGAAGGTACAGAATTTAGACCTTTTGTCGCAAAAAGCAGGGCAGAAATATCTGCTAAAATTGAACCTGACAAAGAAGACGTTCTTAACATTCTCAGTCTGGCGATTGATGCCGAAACTAAAGCGCACGAGCATTATAAAAAAATGGCAGAAGAAACCACTGATGCCAAAGGTAAAGATATGTTTGAAAAATTGGCTGATGAAGAGACGATGCATCGCCGAATTTTGAGTGACGAATTTTATATGCTTAGTAATAAAGGCGGCATCTGGTTTTGGGGAGATTGATGCTGGATTATGGTTGCTGGATATTGGTTTTTTATTGCTGGATTTTGGATTGTTGATTACTTAGATTTGATTTCCATGATTATCAAGCATCAAGTATCCAGTATCAAATATCGAGCATCCAGTATCAAATTTCCAGTAATTGACTTTATTATGAAAAACAAAAAAACAGGAGATATTCAAATGGCAGAGCAATCACTTACATTCAAAGATGCAATTAAAGTCGCAATTAAAGAAGAGATTAAGGCGTATAATTTGTATATGGAAACAAGTAAAAAAGTGTCTGGCTCTGGTACAAAAAAGATGCTCGAAGAACTGGCTGAAATGGAGAAGGGGCATCGTAAGCTTTTGGAAGGAGTTATTGAAAGGCAAAAATCAGATATACTGGGCAAGAATATCCCCAGACAGAGTCCAGGGATAGCAGATTTTTTAGTTGAAGTTGAATTAAAACAAAATGCTACTCCACAGGATGTGATGATCTTTGCCATGAAAGCAGAAGAAAAAGCATTTAATTTTTACACAGAATTGAAAGGACAGTTTTCAGGAACTGAATTAGAAAACTTATTTAATAGTTTGGTAGAGGAAGAAAAAGGTCATAAAATTAAGCTGGAAAATGAATATGATGAATATATTTTGCGGGAAAATTAATTTGCTACTAATCATTATTTGTTATAGTACCTGAATGGTATTCTTGAAAAAATGTCAGCAACAACAATGAATGAATATATAATTAAAAATAATAGTAAATATTTTAATTAAACAATTGGAGGTTTAATTATGAATTTAAAAGGAACAAAAACAGAAAAAAATATTTTAACAGCATTTGCAGGAGAATCACAAGCAAGAAATCGTTATTCCTACTTTGCCAGCAAGGCAAAGAAAGAAGGTTTTGTGCAGATTGCAGCTATTTTTGAGGAAACTGCTAACCATGAAAAGGAACATGCCAAACGCTTGTTCAAGTTGCTTGTAGGAGGAGAAGTAGAAGTTCAAGCCGCTTTTCCTGCTGGTATAATTGGCTCTACTGCGGAAAATTTAAAAGCCTCTGCGGGCGGTGAAAATCATGAATGGACAGAGATGTATCCATCGTTTGCCAACGTGGCTCGGGAAGAAGGTTTTGAAAATATTGCTGAAATATTTGAAGCCATCGCCGTTGCAGAAAAACAACATGAGAAACGTTATCTCGATTTGATAAAAAACATTGAAGATGGCACAGTATTTAAAAAGGATAAAAAAGTTGTATGGCGCTGTCGTAATTGCGGCTATTTACACGAAGGAACTGAAGCGCTTGATGTCTGTCCCGCTTGCGCTCATTCAAAGGCGCATTTTGAGCTGTTGGGTGAAAACTGGTAGGTTTGCTTTTTGCGGATTGAAGATTTTGAATTTAACCAAGGAGGTAAAATTATGAGTGATAAACCAATAGGCTGTGCCAGACCAACTGGAGGTCCAGTAGGGACTAAACCAGTCAAAGAAAAAACAAATGAACAAAACTTTGAATTGAAAAAGGAGAAAATTATGGTTGAAGTAAAAGTTGGGCAAAAAGCCCCAGATTTTGAGTCGTCAGCTTTTTACAAAGGCGAATTCAAGAATATTAAACTTTCTGATTATCTTGGCAAATGGGTTATCCTGTGTTTTTATCCTGGCGACTTTACATTTGTCTGACCAACCGAGTTAGCGACAGTTGCCGCTAATTACGATAAGCTGCAAAAGTTAGGCGTTGAAGTATTAGCAATGAGTGTTGACAGTATGTTTGTCCATAAGATATGGCAGGAAGAAGAATTATCTAAAATGGTCAAGCGTGGCGTTCCTTATCCCATGCTTTCTGATGGCGCTGGCAAAGTAGGAAAAGTTTACGGTGTTTACGATGAAGCCGCAGGGGTTGATATTCGAGGAAGGTTTTTAATTGACCCCGATGGCGTGGTTCAGGCAATGGAAGTAATGACTCCGCCAGTGGGAAGAAATATCAAAGAGTTGATTCGTCAGATTGAAGCGTTTCAGCATGTTAGAAAATCTAAAGGTTCTGAAGCCTGTCCTGCAGGATGGGAACCTGGAAAACCAACTCTTAAACCAGGACCTGCTTTAGTGGGTAAGGTTTGGGAAGAATGGAAACCGTAAAAAAAAAATGGAGTAATGGATAGATGGATTAATCGAGTGATGGATGAGTGGAGTATTGGATTAATGGAGTGATAATAACTCATTTTTTCAATACTCCAGCAATCCGTTTAAGTTAATATTTATCAAAATAATGAAAAAGTAGTAAAATTTAACGATCGTTTTGAGAGGTAAATTATGATATCAGAAAAAATGACTGAAAAATTAAATGACCAAATCAAGCATGAGTTGTATTCCGGTCATCTCTATTTATCAATGGCAGCCTATTGCGCTTCCATTGACCTTGATGGATTTTCAAATTTTTTTGTTGTTCAGGAGCAAGAAGAACGTTTTCATGCGATGAAATTTTTTCATTATATTGTTGAACAAGATAAAGATGTTAAAATTTTCGGACTTGATCAACCAGAGACTGAATTTGATTCACTGGAAGCTGTAATTGATGCTGCATGGAAACATGAACAGAAAGTAACTAAAAGATTATATGACTTAATGAATTTAGCAAATGAGGAAAAAGATTTTGCCACGCAAAGCCTTTTGAAATGGTTTATTGATGAACAGGTTGAAGAGGAAGCATCAATGTTAGGGCTGTTAAAGAAAGTAAAGTTAGTAGGCGATAAAGGACAAGGCATTTTTATGTTGGATAAGGAGTTAGCCGAGAGAACATTTGCTCCTCCTGCGGCTGAAAAGTAAAGATAGCAGTTTTTGAAACTCAACTAAAGTTCATTGAATTCATCAATTGTGAGATTAGCCTGCTTAATTAATTTTGATAAAAGTCCAATGCCAAGTTCCTTGTGTTGAAGAATAGATAAAGTGTAGGGATAGTCTGGTTTTGTCATCATAACATGAGAGCCTTTTTTACGAGATAATGTCCATCCGGCTCTTTGGAATTTTCTAACAACTGTGGTGCCAGAACAAATCTTTATCCTGGGACTCATACGAGTTCCTCGTACACTTCATGGACATTTTTATGTTGGGATTCCATTTTGTCATTCATAACATCAAACCAACCGGCAATAGCTTCTTTGATGTTTTCTTTGGCTTCCGCTATTGTTTTACCTTGTGATAGACAACCTGGTAATGCGGGAGCTTCGGCAAAATAATAACCGGTTTCGTCTTTTTCAATGATGATTTTGAGTTTCATAATATTGCTCCGATATTAAATGATTAGCACAATAATATAATAAAGTTAAATCTCAAAAACAATAAAATATTTTTGAAATAAGGAGATTCATCATGACAAAAATAAATCAAGTTTACAAGTGCGAAGTGTGTGGAAACATAGTTGAAGTTCTGCACACTGGAGCCGGCGAGTTAGTGTGCTGCAATCAACCAATGAATTTGTTGGAAGCAAATACCACAGATGCTGCAACAGAAAAGCATGTCCCTGTGATTGAAAAATCTGGTGATACAGTCACAGTAAAAGTAGGGAGTGTTGACCATCCCATGTTGGATGAACATTATATTGAGTTCATTGAATTGATAGCTGATGGTCAGGTTTATCGAAAAGCTTTAAAACCAGGCGACGCACCCGAAGCGACATTTAAAGTAAGTGCTGAAAACGTAGAAGCGCGTGCTTATTGTAACTTACATGGTTTGTGGAAAGCGTAGTGCCCAAAATTTAAAGTTATGTTTATTACTAGGGCAAATTACTAAGGTAGTGTCAAAAGTTTTATGAAAAAATGAAAATTACCCCACGATACAATAAACGGCAAATGCAATGGGGGATGCGTATTCAGCCTTTCCCTTGCGCTGTCCAATAGCTAAATTGGGGGGAGAAAAATATATTGTGAGGGAGAATTTGTATGAAACCTTTATTCATGGGGTGTTCATCAAAAAAAATCATAAAAAATGTCGAGAATTTTTGGCACTACCAAACTTTATAAGGAGAATAAACCATGAAAGACGAAAAGAAGAAGTTGACCACCAATGCAGGCGCTCCCGTACCTGACAATCAGAATGTGATGACTGCTGGGCCTCGCGGCCCGCAGTTGCTGCAAGATGTCTGGTTCTTGGAAAAACTTGCCCACTTTGATCGTGAGGTCATCCCTGAGAGGCGCATGCATGCCAAGGGGTCTGGGGCGTATGGAACCTTCACCGTTACTCATGACATCACCCGCTACACCAAGGCAAAGATTTTCTCTGAGATTGGAAAGAAGACCGAACTTTTCACACGTTTCTCAACGGTGGCAGGTGAGCGCGGAGCGGCAGACGCGGAGCGTGATATCCGTGGATTTGCCATGAAATTCTACACTGAAGAGGGTAACTGGGACCTGGTGGGTAATAACACGCCCGTCTTCTTCCTGCGCGATCCACTCAAGTTCCCTGACCTTAACCACGCAGTGAAGCGAGATCCCCGAACAAACCTGCGTAGCGCCCGCAATAACTGGGACTTCTGGACATCACTGCCGGAGGCGTTACACCAAATCACAATAACCATGAGTGACCGCGGTATTCCTTACTCTTATCGCCACATGCACGGCTTTGGAAGTCATACCTTTAGCCTCATCAATGCCCAAAATGAACGGTACTGGGTGAAGTTCCATTTTGTCAGCCAACAGGGCATCAAGAACCTAACAGATGCCGAGGCCGAGGCCACCATAGGTAAGTGCCGGGAAAGCCACCAACGCGACCTCTATGAAAGCATTGAGAAGAAGGACTTTCCGAAGTGGAAGCTTTTCATCCAAGTAATGCCGGAGAAGGAAACCGCCAACTGCCCGTACAATCCATTTGACCTGACAAAGGTATGGCTCCGCAAGGACTACCCGCTAATTGAGGTCGGTATTTTGGAGCTGAATCGCAACCCCGAAAACTATTTTGCTGAGGTCGAACAGTCCGCCTTCAACCCGGCCAATATCGTCCCTGGTATTGGTTTTTCACCCGATAAAATGTTACAGGGCCGTCTGTTCTCGTACGGTGATGCTCAGCGTTATCGGCTTGGTGTGAACCACCACCTGATTCCGGTCAACGCATCGCGCTGCCCCTTCCACAGTTACCACCGCGATGGAGCCATGCGAGTCGACGGCAACCATAGCGGCACTCTCGGTTATGAGCCAAACAGCTACGGTGAGTGGGAACAACAGCCAGGCTTTTCAGAACCACCTATTAGCCTGGACGGAGCTGCCGATCATTGGAACCATCGTGATGACGACGATTACTACACCCAGCCCGGCTTGCTTTTCCGACTGATGAGCCCTGAACAGAAAGAAGCGCTCTTCGCCAATACCGCCCGTGCCATGGGCGATGCTCCCGAGGAGATTAAGATCCGCCATATCGGCAACTGCAAGAATGCCGATCCGGCTTATGGAAAGGGCGTGGCCGACGCTTTGGGCATTTTATTTGACGATGTACCCAGAGAGTCATGAAGCAAGCAGCTAACAAACAAATTCAGCGGACGCAAAAAGCCGCGCCGCTGATTTGGGTTAGAAGTACACCAAAGTATAAGCTAATAACTACTTCTATTTTAGCTCACTTTAGGTTATTACACTTTAGAGCACTTCAAACTTTAGGCATTTTCATGTTTTTGTAATTTGCTTCTGGCTTGTCCAGATTAGGAAATAAATATAAATCATATTAACTTATAACTTAAAATTAGGAGAATCAGTAAATGAAAAAATTCGTATGTTCAGTATGTGGTTATGTACACGAAGGTGATGCCCCACCGGAAAAATGTCCCCAGTGCGGCGCACCAGCAGATAAATTTTATGAGCAAAAAGCTGGAGAATTGAATTGGGCAGATGAGCATAAGATAGGCGTTGCAAAAGGCGTTGATCCTGATGTTGTTGAAGGTCTCAAAATGAATTTTACAGGTGAATGCGCAGAAGTTGGCATGTATCTTGCGATGAGCCGTCAGGCAGATAGAGAAGGTTATCCTGAAGTAGCAGAAGCTTATAAAAGAATCGCCTGGGAAGAAGCAGAACATGCTTCAAAATTTGCTGAATTATTAGGCGAAGTTGTGGTAGCAGATACCAAGACAAACCTGAAAATGCGAGTCGATGCTGAATTTGGTGCTTGTCAGGGTAAAAAGGATTTAGCGACAAAAGCAAAACAATTAAATTACGATGCTATTCATGACACAGTTCATGAAATGTGTAAAGATGAAGCGCGTCATGGCGCTGCTTTTGCCGGACTTTTGAAACGCTATTTCGGTGAATAGATTGGTAAAGGAATAATTATGAACGAAAATCTTGGCATTGCGTTACTGCTAACCACCGGAGCCGGACTTGCTACGACGATTGGGAGTTTGATAGGTTTAGCAGTGCGCAAACCAGGACCCAAGTTTATGGGATTTACGCTCGGTTTTTCTGCCGGTGTGATGATCCTGGTTTCTTTTGTTGAGTTGCTGCAAGGGAGCGTTGAGTCCATCGGATTTTTATCTGCTCACCTGGCATTTTTTCTTGGTATGATAAGTTTTTTCCTGATTGATACACTGATACCTCATGATTACATCGGTCAGTATGACCACAAGATATGCGAATCAGATCATGGATTGAAGCGTACCGGCATGCTCATCGCATTAGGCATTGGAGTTCATAATTTCCCTGAAGGTTTAGCAACTTTTGCCGGCGCGCTTGAGGATGTTCATCTTGGAATCGCAATTGCAGTAGCCATAGCTATCCACAATATTCCGGAAGGACTGGCAGTTTCTGCGCCTATTTACGCAGCAACCGGTAGTCGTAAAAAAGCATTTTTCTGGTCATTTCTCTCTGGTGTGAGTGAACCAATTGGCGCGGGTCTGGCAGCGCTTGTGCTTTTGCCTTTTTTAACAACAGTAGTTGTTGGTTGGCTGCTTGCAGCGGTTGCCGGGATAATGATTGCTATTTCACTCGATGAAATAATACCCGTAGCAAAAACTTTTGGAGGTGAGCATTCGCACGTACCTATACTCGGTATTATCACTGGTATGTTTGTAATGGCGGTCAGTCTGTGGTTACTGAATTGATATAATATCAGATCTATACATAAAGAAAAAATATAGACAAAATTATGGATGACAAAATGATAGTTTATCAAGACATTTAGTAACATTTCACCATTTGTGTTATTCATTATTTTGATATCAGAACAATGATTAACGATTTACGATTTTAGAAGTATTGTTGATATTTTCAATCAAATTTTATAATTCAACGTTCCTTCATAAATCAAAAATCGTTAATCTTTATTCGTAAATCATCTTTTTAGAAAAAAATGTTAGGGAGGTGAACTATTACGACATTTATTTTTTTGTCGTCCATTATTTTGTCTTTTGATGTGAATTGTAGTTACCAAATCATTTGAACAATTAACAATTCAGGAATGGGATGAATAAATTATCGAATTACACATCCTATCTTTTTAACTACATTTAAGAAAAAAGGAAAGTATGATGAAAAATTCAATTTTGTCTGTTATTATTCTTTTCTGTCTATCCACTTTAATCTTCTCTCAAGATTTACCAGGGGGCGAAGAAGCACTTGGTACAAAAAAATACGAACAATATGAAAAACCTGAAGCTTGCAAAAGCTGTCACCCTGATATTTACCAGCAGTGGACGCAAGCAATGATGTCACAGGCTTATACGCACCATTGGGACGAAATTGAATATTTTGATCTGGCAGTTGAACATGGAAAGGTCGATCCCAAGTTTGCCCCTGTTGCTGACGGTTGCAATGGATGCCATACTCCCATTGCATTTCTATCGGGTGATGTACCGCCTCCGAGACCTTCTGAAAACTCAAGGGCTAATGAAAGTGTGAGCTGCGATGTGTGCCACACAATAAAAAGCTTTAAGGGTGATGAACCATTTAATTTCAGTTACATCTCCCAACCAGGCAGGTTAAAATGGGGGAATAAACCCGGATTAACATCTCCCCATCACGACACAGAAGAAAGCGATTTTATGAAACAAGCTGAATTTTGCGGGAACTGCCACAATGAAAAAGATCCCTTTGGCATTTGGGTAAAGTCAACCCATTTGGAGTGGAAAGAAGGACCTTATGCAAAGCAGGGCGTTCCCTGTCATCAGTGCCACATGCCAAAAGCCTGGGGGAAGAACGCCACCATGGCTGAAAAAAGTATGGTCTCCCAACACCTGTTTCACGGGGGACATGATGCAGGTAAAGTTGCCGGTACCATCGAATTGCGAATGCACCCCGAAGAAAGAGAAGTGGAATATGACGGAACCATTGTTTTAAAAGTTCAACTTTTTAACGGAAAAACCGGGCATAAATTCCCCACTGGTTCTGTTGAAGATCGAATTGTTTGGCTACATGTCACTGCGACAGATGCAAATGGAAAAGAGTACCATCTGCCGGTGGATAAAAAAGGATTTGATGGGGAAGAGTACACCATCGCAGCCGATGTGTTAGCTTACCAGGATATGGGAATCCCCAAGCGTGATCCAAATTTCAAAGGGGTGCAAAGGGATGGTGTGCCATTTGGAGACCGAATTTTTCGAATGCCCTATTTTGATCCCCAGGGCAGAATGACCATTATGCAATGGAATACGGCTTCACTGGGAGTTGATTATCGTTTCGGACCGCGGGAAACAAAAATTGAAACTTTTAGCTGGGTATTACCGGGTGATATCCCGGAAGGGAAAGTCAACTTTAAGGCAAAGCTATTTTATCAATTACTCGTTAAACCGGTTGGTGATTATCTTGGTGTCCCGGAAGAAGAAACAACACCAATCTTGGTGAATTCAGCTTCGACCTGGGTTGAGATTTACGAATAAAAATAGGAGAGTAAAGATGAATCTTAAAAAAATAATTTTGTTAATAATAATTTTTACGCCTTTTCTAACTATATTCACAACATCAGACTCTAATGCGATCCCTGCATTTGCGCGACGATATAAAATCTCCTGTACAACCTGCCACGCTCCCATACCTAAATTGAAACCTTATGGGGATGAATTTGCCGGCAATGGTTTCATCATGAAAGAAAATGAAAAAGCGCGCGATTATGTCAGCGCTGGTGATGATCTTCTCTGGTTGAATAAAGATTTTCCGGTTGGTGTTCGTTTTGATGCCTACGCGGTTTATGATGAGGATAAACCGGTTGATAAAGATTTGCAGATTCCGTGGGGGCTGAAAATATTATCTGGCGGGACTTTGTACAAAAATATTGGCTATTATTTTTATTTCTATTTTTCCGAACGGGGTGAAGTGGCAGGCATTGAAGACGCTTATATTCACTTCGATAATATTTTCGGATCAAACCTCGATATTATGGTGGGACAATTTCAGACATCAGATCCCTTAATGAAAAGAGAGCTTCGTTTGACGTTTGAAGATTACATGATCTATAAACAAAGATTCGGTTTATCAAGAACCAACCTGGCTTATGACCGAGGATTAGTGTTTGTTTATGGAATTGAAAAAACCGGCACTGATTTAATCGCACTGGTTGTGAACGGAAATGGAAAAGACGAAGCCGGTGCTGATAAAAAATTTGATGATGATCCATTCAAGAATTTTGGCTTTCGAATCAATCAGGGGATTGGTAAAATAGCAAGCATTGGTGCATATTTTTATAAGGGCAGGGAAAAGTACGTTTATTCCGATGGAATGCTTGGAACATTTGAAAATGAACTTACTTATATCGGACCCGATTTAAACGTTGGAATTGGTCCCATCGAGTTTACTTTTCAATACCTTTTGAGAAAAGATACGAATCCATTTTTTCTTTCACAATCAGAAGAGTATAAATCAAAAGGAACAATAGCCGAAATTATTTATTCTCCAAAACTTGATAAATCAAGATTCTTTTTAACCGGTTTGTATAACAAAATAGATTCTGATCTCTATAAATACGAAACAGCAACGTTGAGCGGAACTTATCTTGTAGCTCGAAATCTGCGTTTGATTGCGGAATTTACCCGGGATTTGGAACATGATTTAAACAGGTTTACTTTGGGATTGGTGAGTGGATTTTAATTCTTGATATTGGATACTAGCTGCTGGCTTCTGGATTTAATGTATAGGAAGTTATACAGTGTTTTAGAATTGTAATTGGAATCTTGGAGTGATGGAAATTGGATTATTGTTATTGTTGCATTGATCCGGTGCTCCATTTTTCCAGTTCCATAATAATAAATTATTTTAATTAAATAAAGAGGTGAGCTATGTACAGAAAATTATTTACTCTCGTTTCAATTTTTATTTTAGCAGCAACGACTTATTTGCTTTCCAGCTCTGGTGGCAAAACCGGCAGAACACAGTCCGGCTGTACCTGTCATGGAAGTTTGAGTGCTGGAAATGCAACGATAAGTCTGACATCAAATCCTGATATATTTTCCGGTAGTGGTTATTCTCCTGGAAATTCTTACACGTTATCTTTGACTGTTACTGGCGGTCCTTCTGGTACTAAAGGTGGATTTAATTTAAAACCATCAGCAGGTACGTTATCAAATGCGGGATTGAACGCGAAAATTGTTGGTACAGAAGCAACTCAATCAAATGCAGACTCAAGATCGTGGACAATTGATTGGACTGCCCCGGATGCTTCTGTTGAATCGGTTACTTTTTATTATGCCTGGAATGCGGTTAATGGCAACTTTAGTACATCCGGGGATGATCCGACCCCAACAGAAACGAAAACTGCAAATCTTCAAACGACATCGGTTAGAAATCAGGATTCACCAGTAATAGGCGATTTCCATGTTTATCAAAATTATCCGAATCCGTTTAATTCGGAAACAAAGATTCAATATCAAATTAGCAAGGCGGGTGAAGTAAAACTGAAAATATTTGATATAAGCGGCAAAAAAATCTTTCAAGTTATTCAGAATAATAGTCATGCCGGGAATTTTTATTTTACCTGGAATGGTAAAACAAATAGAGGAATGGCTGCTGTTTCGGGTACTTATATTTACCAGGTGGGATTTGATCGCAACATTATATCTAACAAATTAATATTGCTGAAGTAAAAGTTATTTAAAAAAAGGAAACTAAAATGAAAAAAAATATTGGTATCTTTGATAAAGTTTTCAGGATTATTATCGGTCTGGCAATACTTATTTTAGGAATTATTTATAATAGTTGGCTTGGTTTGATTGGACTGGTGCCGATTGTAACAGCGTTATTAGGCAGGTGTCCGGCGTATTCGCCATTCGGGATTTCCACATGTAAAGCCAAGGAAACAAAGAACAATGGTAAATGAAATGTCAACACAAATTTTAAATATTCTAAAAGACAGGAAAGCAACGCGCGCTTTTTCATCTGCAAAATTACCTGAAGAAATGATAAACCAATTGATGGACGCAGCACAGCTTTCTGCCTCCTGTTTTAATAATCAACCGTGGCGTTTTTTATTTTTAACTGAAGAAAGTGCTCTTGAAAAGGGAAGAATGGCGCTTTCAAAAGGGAACGGTTGGGCAAAAGAGGCGCTGCTATTGGTAGTAGGATTCACAAAACCGGATTTGGATTGTCAACTTCCTGACGGACGGAATTATTTTCAATTTGACCTGGGAATGGCAGTGCAAAATATATTACTTCAGGCTACCGAGTTGAATTTAGTGGCTCGCCCAATGGCTGGCTTCTCTCAGGACGTAATCAGGCAGGAGTTTGACATCCCAAAGGAATTTGAAATTATGGTTATGGTAGCAATTGGTTTTGAAGGAAATATTAATGAGATGGATGAGAAATTGCAAGCAAAATCAAAAGAGCCTCGAAAAAGGAATCCATTGCCAGCTAATTTTTTTATTAATAATTATGAATGAATTAGTCATAATAACAAAAACAAACCATCAAGCTTAAAAGGAACTCATATGAAAAAAGTAATCACTACCAGTTTTATTTTAATTTTTTCTTTTTTATTTGTTAATATTTTAATATCTTCTTCAAAAGGGAAGACAGGATACACGAAAAAAGGTTGTATTTGTCATGGTAAACTTTCTGCTGGAAATTCCACAATTCAGCTTAAAAGCACACCAAATATATTTGATAAAAAGGGATTCAATCCGGATAGTACTTACCAGATAATTATTTCATTAAAAGGTGAAACAAAAACAAAGAATGGTGGTTTTAATTTGAAAGTGTCACATGGAAAATTAACAAAGGACAGTCGGTTTACAAAAATCATGGGACAGGAAGCAACACATGCCAATAATCGAAAAACAGAATGGGTGTTGAATTGGACTGCACCGAATACGTCAGTAGATACAGTCACTTTTTTTTACACCGGATGTTTGGCGAATGGAAATTATAAAAAGAGTGGTGATGATCCAACAGTGCCGCAAACTCTAATTGCCCATAAAGCAAAATAATATTTTGAGAAAGGAAAAATCATGAAAGTAAAAGAAATTTTAAAAACTAAAGGCCCTGAAGTCATTACAATTGGTGAAGAAAAAACTGTTAAGGAAGCGCTTGCTTCTTTAGTGAAAAATAACATCGGTTCATTAATAGTGATTAATGAAGACGGTAAAATAACAGGGATAATTACTGAACGTGATATTTTGAAAGAATGCAATAAAAAAGAAGGGAAGCTTGGAGAACTCATCGTAAAAGATGTAATGACAAAAGATTTAATTATCGGTGAAGCTGATGATGAAGTTGAGAGTGTAGAAGTAATAATGACAGAAAACAGGGTTCGCCATTTACCCATTTTATCTCAAAAACGCTTGGTTGGCATCATTTCTATTGGCGATGTTGTGAAAGGGCAGATTCAGGAAAGCCAAGTTGAAAATCGGTATTTGAAAGACTATATCGAAGGAAAGTATCTACCGTAATGGTGATGGAGTGGGAGAGAGGGTGAGAGGGAGACAAGGAGAGATGGTGATGGGGAGAAAACAACATCAAGTATTTAGCATACTTTTTTAGTTATACTTTCTCCCCAGCTTCCATTATCACGCTCTCCCACTCGTTGATGAAAATATAAGAATTTTTAAAATGAGCATGATTAATGGCTATCAAAAAATGCCCCGGAATGGATCCGGCATATTTTAAACCGGAAGATATTCAAATGCATCGTTGCCTGGAATGCGGGCAAGAACTTGAGTTCTGGAAGGATGATGTGAAACTTAAATGTGCTCATTGCGGACAAAATAACTTCAATCCGAATTTGGGGAATACGTGTTTGGTTTGGTGTAAAGAAGCTGCGAAGTGTGTTGGAAATGATGATATTAATGAATGGATTGAAAAACATAATCTAAATTAATTTGTGATGAGAAATATTTTATTGCTTGTGGTAATAAATACTACTTAGTCAGATTAGGACAAAAAACAATATTACTAAGAAAAACCAATGAATGGTACTGTCATTCCGGCAATTTTTAAGCCGGAATCTCCTGTTCTTCTGAGGAGTTTCCCGCTAAAAACGTGCGGGAATGACAGGATGACCGAAATCTGACAAAGTAGCCCTAATCCCACCAGTTGTTTTGATAACTAACTTGGACATATCAGAAAAAATGAAGTCATTCTGAATCACTCATCAACAGGATTCAGAATGACTTTTTTATTAAGATAATTAATGTGTTATTTCCTTATTTAAGCAGGAGGAGCTTACGGGAAGCGGTAAATTTTTCTGTGTGTAATTTGTAAATATACACACCGCTTGCCAAATGTTCGGCATCCCATTCGTATTGATAGCTACCTGCTTCCTGTTGCTCCGAAACCACAGTCGCTATCTTTTGTCCGGCCATGTTGAAAATTACAAATTCAACATTACTTCGCTGCGGCAACTGGTAACTGATGACGGTGCTTGGGTTGAACGGATT
This sequence comes from Candidatus Zhuqueibacterota bacterium, assembly GCA_016783825.1. Classification (GTDB taxonomy): domain Bacteria; phylum Zhuqueibacterota; class Zhuqueibacteria; order Thermofontimicrobiales; family Thermofontimicrobiaceae; genus Nigeripontimicrobium. Next base: position 18,025 of record JADHVV010000003.1, read on the forward strand.
GGGGTAGTTCTGTTCAAGAGCAAATCTTTGTGGCGTAATGTTTTTAGGTAAGTCAACAGAGGTCACCTTAAATTCTGACTCTAAAGCGCCCATGTCCACAAATTCATCAGCAGATTGATCTGGTCGGGCGTTACCACCAAAATCAATCGGAGGAGCATGATACATTTTTTCATCTATTAAAATTGAATCTATGCCTGCCCCAATACACGGACTGCTGTCTGATAAATGAAACAGCGTATCTGCAAACAATGGGTCCGCGCTGATATTATTCTCACCAACCCATACACTATCCTGAATATTTGAATGGGCCACCATAACAGAACCCGAAATTTGCGGACCGGTTGAGGCTTGATTATTCCATAATATCGAATTAATCACAACAGGATTGACACCACTCGACGTTATTCCTCCGCCTCCATTAGATGCGCTATTATTTATAATGGTATTATTAATAATTTGTGAGATACTGGATCTGCTGTCAATGCCGCCACCATAAAGTGCTGAATTGCCTGTAATAATATTATTGGTAATACTTAATTTACCTTTAAAGATATAGATCCCGCTTCCACGCCCAGAATTACTGCTATTGTAAGAAATAATATTTCTGTCAATAAATGATGTTCCTGCCATTTGATAAACATAGATGCCGGCACCGTAATTTGTGCCGTTGCCACTTAATATATTTCGAGATATCTCATTACCTACCACATTTGAACTCATACCGCTCTCAATTGATAAACCGCCTGCAAATGCGTTAACATCCCCAATGGCCTGATTATGAGTAATGCGATTGTTTTTAATCACTGCAGTACGAGGAAAAGAAGTTTCCGTCCAACAGCCCACTGCGCCAAATGCATGATGGGTTGCATTACTCGTGTTAAAGGAGATGTCATTGTTTTTTATTGTTGCATTACATGTAAGATCTACACCACATCCCCAGGCGTCCGCGCCAGTGGTTGTATTATATACTATTTGGTTTCCATCAATTATAACATGGGCCGTGCTGCCATTCGGATAGCCACCAATCCCGCCTCCTGTACTCACATTATGATCAGGGACATGATTGTTCATAATTTTATTTTGCGCGATACGTGCTCCAGAATTATAACAAAGGATTCCTCCACCTACTCTTACAGCATCACCACCAGTTTCTGTTATTGTCCCGCTGCCATTGGTTATGGTGAAACCATGTAAAACAGAAGTAGTATCTTCACCGGAAACAAAAAAGACTACCGAACCACTGTCCGCATGACTTGGTGAACTACCATCGATGATGGTATTGGAAATGTGGCTGGTGTCGTCATCCACAAAATAGTGGCTGGCAACGGTGATGGCTTTTCCTTTGTAATTAATGTTTTCGTAATAGGTGCCATCTGCTACCAAAACAGTGTCTCCTTCCACTGCTGCGTTTATGCCAGCCTGAATAGTTGCCTGATCTCCCGGAACGTTAATAGTGTCTGCAAATGAGATCCTTGTTAAGAGAGTTACAAAACAAATAACAAAAATAAAACGTTTCATGGTGCACCTCAGTATTTAATAAAAAGTGATAGAATTATACCTTGAATATACAAAATTAGATGAGGGATTATCTACCAGGTATGTTTCAAAAAATGCAAGAAATGTAACATATTTTATTGTTCTTGCTTTTTGGTGTAGTGGGAAGGCAGTTGACCAAATTGTTTGCGAAAACATTCCGCAAAATAGGAGGGATTATTAAAACCCACCTTGTAGGAAATTTCAGCCACATTGCCATCCTTTGAGGCAAGCAGTTGTGCAGCCCGTTTCAAGCGAAAGCAGCGAATAAACCCCGAAGCGGATAAATCGGTAAGCGCGCGAAGTTTTCGGTGCAATTGCACCCGGCTTAATCCTATTTGACGGGCTAAACTCTCAACATTGAGTCCCGGATCAGACAAGCTTTGTTCAACAGTATCCATGGTGCGCTGAAGAAACCGTTCATCCACAGAGGTAATGGCAATATCCGCCGGCTGCAAGCTGATCTCACGACTAAATCGCTCCCTTAATTTTTTCCTTTGTTCGATTAAGTTTTTAATCCGCACGCGCAATTCTTTTTCATTAAACGGCTTAACCATATAATCATCCGCGCCGGTTTCCAGACCGGTGATTTTACTTTCATGCGAAGCTTTGGCTGTCAGCAAAATGATGGGAATGTGGCTGGTTTTTTCGTCAGTTTTTAAGATGCGGCATAGTTCATAACCATCTATTCCCGGCATCATCACATCGCTGATAATGAGATCCGGAATGAATGTCTGTGCCTTTTTTATTCCCTGCTCTCCGTCGCCTGCTTCAAGTATTTGATACGATCTATCCAAATGCTCACGAATGAAAGTCCTTACATCACAATTATCTTCGACTATCAAGATAACGGTAGCATTTTCATGTCCAACTTCTTCATCGTCGCCTGTTGGTACAAGTTCATCTGACCGGCTTTCAGCGTCCTGCAATGCTTCAACCACTACTGAAGATGTTTCGGCGAATTCTTCTTTCCTGTACGCTTCGCTTTCAATCTCATGCGGCTGCAAGTGGTTTTTTCCAAGGGGCAATTGCACGACAAAGCACGTTCCGTGTCCTGCTGCAGTTTCGACTGAAATTGCGCCGTGGTGTAGTTCCACAAGTTCTTTAGCCAGCGCCAAACCAATGCCGCTGCTACTTTGCCCGCGTGTCTGTTTACTATCGACCTGGTGAAAACGGTCAAATATTTTATCCACTTGATCTGCCGGAATGCCGGGACCGGTATCAGAAACAGAAATTTCAACAACATCGCCTGCGAGTTCGGAGTCAACCAAAACAGTACGGGAATTAAAACCGTTCTGGTGAATTTGGCTCGATACAGCGACTGAAATCCCGCCTCCTTCTGGTGTTTGTTTAAAGGCATTGGAAAGCAGGTTGGTAAGAATTTTATCAAATTTATCGCGGTCAATATAAACAATCAATGCCGGCTCATAACTTTCGGTTGAGCGAACCGGCGCTTGAAAACGCAGGGTAATTCGTTTACGTTCAGCCAAAGAATCAAATGAATGGACTAAATATTTAAGTAGTTTGACAATGTTTTCCGGCCTCACCTGAAGCGGCATGCGACCCGATTCCAGCTTTGAAATATCCAGCAACTGGTTGATCAAGCGCAGAAGACGCCTGCTATTACGTTCCATCATCTGCAAATCCTGCTTCATCCAACCGGGAATAGCTTTCGTCCGCCACGCTTCGAGAGGACCCAGAATTAACGTGAGCGGTGTACGGAATTCGTGAGAGATATTGGCGAAGAAGAGTGATTTCAATCTGTCAAGTTCTTTAAGTGTTGACTGTTTTTCTGTCATTGTCTCTAAAACAACAGCAGGGGCAAAAAAAGATAAACAACAAATTAAAATAATCACAATACTAAAACCCAGCGGGGCAAAACTTTCTACTAAACGCAAAAAAGCAAAATCAGTATTATGGAGAGCTAAAATAAAAGTGACGATCGATAAAGCTTTAGTTGATATACTTATTTCATTCCATTTAGTAAATATGATTTTTGTGCCGGTAAAAAAAGCAGGGAAACTTACAGCAAGAACCACAGGTATAGCAATCAAGGTGAAAGAAAACTGCAAATGATTAAATGTAATAGCAATAGGATAGCTGATGAGTATTAAGAAAATAAATAACTTCAAAGGTACTTTTATACCCGTAATTTGAGATAGCAGGTAAGATAGTGCAATATTAATCAGAAAAGTCGAAGAAAATCCAATGATGATAATAAGGTTATTTTGGTCAAGCTTACCCTGGATAACCATTGAAAAAATACAGGTCAACCAAAGAAAAAACACGGAACGGTATAATGGGGCTTTGTCATGCACCCAGAGGATTGCTGAGATAATAATGTTTATAAACAGAACGCCGGAATATAATAAAAGTAAATTTTCCACTAAACTCATTTTAGCTAGCTCCTTTAAAGCTTCCGAATGAGAAATTATTTTTCCAACAATTAAAAAGTTCTCTTTATTAATTTATGGCGGGACAGGTTCCTGCCTTCGCCGATTTTTTCAAGAATTTCACATTTTGATTTTTATAAGGCATAAAATCAACAGAGTCATTAATATTTCTAATTAGTGTATGTCCGAGAAAGCAGTTATTCCGGTTGGAGCGCAGCGGAATACCGGAATCTTGTGCATAAAACCATGAGATTCCGGCACAAAAAATCGCCGGAATGACAAAACATACCTTTTTCGGACAGACACTAATTAGCAACAGATCATCCAGGATTATCCGATCCATATAACATCTTGATTAAGGCTGAACAACTATATTTTATAATATAGCTATCATAACATAATGTTTTATTTTTAAAAAGGCAATAGTTTTTTGGAAATAAGTGCAAAATACATTTATAGATGGAATATTTTAGAATTAATTTTAGTAGAACTGATTCCATCTATTCAAATGATGGAATCAGTTGATAAAGCAGGAATGATAATTTTTGTGATACAGGCAGTAGACTTTATTGCTTAGCATCGGACCGATTGTTTCTATAATTATCGGTGGAACTTGAATTCACTATCGACGTACTGGCATTCTACAGCACAAGTAGAAAAACAGATAGAGTCCACCTTTATAAATCGTGCAATATTTGACATATCAAAGCCAAAGATGGACTCATTTGTTTTTCAATTATTGGACTTTGAGTGGTATTGGCGGACTGGAATATTCCAAAAAATCCCAAATATTTTTTACGCGGAGTTCGAAGGTGGTATTCCCGGACTTTTTACCGTAGATATGAAATTGCCATTTTTTCAATTCATCACGCTGTTCAAACGAGGCAATTTCAGATTCATCGTGCTTCAAATTCAAATTGTAATATTTTTCATCGAAGCTCAATTTCTCTCCATTTTTATCTACGAACTCAACTTCGAAAACTTGTGAATCTTGATCAGTTAGGACAGTGACAATTCCTTCTACTATTGCTTCTTTCGCTAATGCAACCGTCTTTCCATCCTGAGTTATTTTCAGTTCTTGTACTTCTTCATTCTACACTTTCATAGTCAAGAAAGATGCCAAAAATAATAATGCTCCTCAAGCCTATGCATAAGGAGCTATTATTTTTAAACTAACAAATTATTATTCGGAGACAAAGATGGAAAAATAGTGGGATGTTTTGTGGTGTTTTATAACAACATGTTGGCGAAACTTACCACGCTTTTTTTCAAGTTTTAAAAGACGTTGCATCGATTTCATGCTTTTTCATAATTTTATGAAAATTGCTGGCATCGATTCCGGCCATTTTCGCGGCTTTGCGAACGCCTCCCTTGACAGCACGCAAGCAGTCGATTACAAATTCACGTTCTGCCTGTTCAGCCGCAGATCGTTTGGCCTCTGTTAGGCTGGAGAACTCTTTTGAAGTGCCGAGAACACGACGATTTTGAACCATGCTGGCGGGCAGATGTTGCGGTGTGATGACATTTTCCTCAGCTAATGTTACAGATCGCTGCACCGCATTTTCTAACTCACGGATATTGCCAGGATAGTCAAAAGCCAACAGACATGCTTCCGCTTCACGAGAAAGACGTAGATTATTCTTTTTGCACTTTTTCCCATAAATATTGATGAAGTGTTTTGCAAGGACAAGGATGTCGTCCTTACGTTCTCGCAGCGGTGGCAATTCAATATCGATGACATTAAGCCGATAATACAGGTCATTTCGAAATTTTCCTTCGTTTACATGTTCCAACAGATTTTGATTTGTTGCAGTGAGTACGCGCACGTCCGCTTGTTGAATTTCTCTGCTGCCTACTCGTGAGTATTCGCCTGTTTGCAAAACTCTTAATAATTTAACTTGAAGCGCTGATGTCATTTCACCGACTTCATCAAGAAAAATCGTGCCACCTTTGGCTGTTTCAAACCAGCCGGCTTTGCCGTTAATAGCGCCGGTAAAAGCCCCCTTCACATGTCCAAAAAACTCCGATTCAAGCAAGCTCTCGGGAAGCGCACCGCAATTTATCGGGATAAATGGCTTTGAACTGCGGCTGCTATTAAAATGAATCGCCCGTGCGATGAGCTCTTTTCCGGTGCCGCTTTCGCCGTGTATGGTAATGATTGCTTCAGAGTTCGCAACTTGCGAAACAAGCTTTAGTATTTTCATCATTTTGGGATTGTGACTGATAATCTCATTAAACTGATATTTACTTCGAAGATCCGACTCCAGGCCCAAAATGCGTTGTTCTTTTCCCTTTAGCTTCAGGGCATTGTGTGCAGACATTGATATGAAATCTGCGAACGAGCCAACGATGTCAAATATTTGTGGTGTAAATATACCACGCATGGTTCGATTGTCTAAATAAACCACTCCAAAAAAATCTCCCTCATGCGCTAATGGCAGACACATGACCGACAGAATTTGCAAGCGGATGACGCTCTTGCTTTTTTGGATAAGCGGCTCCTCCAGCGCGTTGCGAAAGCACAATGGTCTGCGGTTGGTTTTTACTTTATCAATTATCGTGCGGCTGACTTCGAACTCGGGATTCTTGACATCTTTTTTATCCAGATTTCTCGCTGTTTCGAATATACCATTCCCGAGCTTGTCAAATAAAATGATCATTCCCCGCTCAGCTTTTGAAATTTCCACAAGCTGATCCATTGCCACGGCTAACACGCTGCTCACTTCTGTTTCTGCCAATACTCGTTTGGCTAATCGGAGTAATTGATCTTGCATTTGTAATTCCTTTTATTTCTCTGATAATTTTGAGTAACGTGCTTTCGCATCAATCAATTCCGGTAAATCTTTGTCCGCATCTTTCCAGATGTCCAAAAATTTCTCGTACTCTGTTATTGCTTTTTGTGTTGCGCCTTTTTCTTCGTACAATTTGGCTAACCGGTAATGATATTTGGGATGAATGAGTAACCGCTCTTTGCTATCTGGGTCAAACGTGATCAACTGCTCGTATTCGGCGATGGCTTTGTCGATGTTTCCCATTTTGACATAAATCCTGGCTGAATAATCTTTAAGGAAAGGTACATTGTATGATCCTAAATCGCCTAAATCCATTTGTGGCGTTGGTATTGTTGTTTTATTCCACAAATGCATTGCTTCTTCAAGCGAACCGTGTGATAATAATAGTTCTGTAGATAATATGTTATAATCGGATAATATGCTATTATTATAGAATTGCCCCGATACTTCTAATTGGGCTTTTGGTAATAGAGATTTTATCTCGGTCAATTTCATCTTTACGGAATCAATTTTTCCCTCATTTAAGTCTATTAGGCCAGTAAAGTAATTGTATCCAATTTTGTGGGAAAATATCCATGATCCATATCGAAGCCTTAATTCGTACATTTTGGTGAATGCTTTTCGGCTGGAGTTGTAATCGCCCGATTCAAGATAAATCCACCCAAGTGTCCAATTTACCCAGTCGATGGCATCAAAATTCTCAACCTTTTCTGCCAAATCTTCTAACCTGTATAGCTCGCTCAAAGATAGGTCAATTTTACCAAGCCAGCTATGATAAAACGCTTTCCACCATAAACCCTCACCCAGTGGGCCGGTAGACCTGGCCCTATTGATATAATTGTTAATCCATTTCATCGCTTCAGCGTAATCTTCTTTCATCGCATAAATATAGGCAATCTTCCAATTTGAGCGAAATTCAGGTTTAATCTTCAGCGCTTCCTGATAGTTTATAATGGCATCATCAAAATGTCCGATTTGAAAATAGAGATCACCCAGTCGATCAAATGAATTCGCATTTCCGGGAGCGGCTGATGCGTATCGCTTTAGATTATCGATGGCCTTTTCAAAATCACACATACGAACATAGGTAAAAGTGAGCTGTTCGTAGGCCCATCCAAATTGGGGATCAAGCTCCAATGTCTTGTTGAACTCAGCAATAGCTTCGGAATAAAGTTCTTTCGCTTTGTAATCAAAACCTAACCACAAGTGAGGGAATTTCTCCTTTGGGTATTTTTTCACCATCTGACGTAAGATGCGTAATGCTTGTTCTCGATTCTTCTCTATACCCCAAATGTAATAAGCATCAATTAATAAACGCTCTTTGTTCGGCGCCTTGTATGAAAGCGCTTTAGCCTTTTCAAAAGCTTCTTGTGCTCCTTTTTCATCCCTTAAGAAATTATTAGCAAGACCAAGATACCACTGTGCTATCGCAAATGTTGAATCGAGTTGGACTGCTTTCTCAAGAGACACCTTAGCGTCTTCATGATTTGAGTGTCCCAACTCTGTAATACCCATGATATAATGCTGATAAGCCTCCATGGAATTTGTTGTGACTTCTGCAACTAGCTTTTGTGTAATTGCTATTTTGCGTTCAGAGAGACCAACTCCTTGTGCAATGTCCCTGCTCAATTCATCAATCTGGTTCTGTAAAATACTGCCGACGCCCTCTCCCTGTGAGCTGGCACTTTTAAGAAGTCGTTTTGACGCAACATCCAGCACCTTCACATCTGTGGCAAATTGTTCACCCGCTTTTATGAAACTGCCCAAAACGATAGTGGCGATTCCTTCCATGCGGCACAGCTCAAAGCCCAGCTCTTCGTCTATTGTCTCAATGCTGTCATGCCCAATTTGTTTGAGGAGATCAAACATCCTCTGCCAGGTGGTCACGTGAAAGTAGTTGGACTGTTCAAGACTAGTAATCAACAGGTTAGGTATGGCTTTTTGCAGATAGTCAAATGATTTGTCCCCAGTCTGATTTTCAAAATTTATCACTGCAATTGGAATGGGATCTGATATCTCTGTCTGTTTCAAGAAGAGTGGTCTGAGAATAAGAAATACAACAGCTAATAATGTTATTATCCCGGCCGGTATCATAATTCTCATGAACGACTTTTTCTTGGATTTCCTTTCTATAATTTTAGAAGTCTGAGGTCTTGCAGCAGTCTCCATCTCCTTTTTTAGATTCTTCAAATCACTTAACATTTCATCTATATGCTGGTAGCGTTCATTGGAATTTTTCGTTAACGCCTTATGTGTGATCCGCCTTAATTCTTTTGCACATCTGTACGCAAGCCAGTCATCGGTTCGGGATCTACATTCAAAATGGAATACACCACTGCGTGCTCGTATTCACCTTTAAAAGGAAGATAACCGGTAAGCATTTCGTACAAAACGACACCGAGCGACCAGATATCTGTACGAGAATCCATGGATTCACCCATCAACTGTTCCGGTGACATGTAAGCAATGGTGCCGGGAGTTTCTCCGTCCTTTGTTATTTTTGGAGTATCAGATCTTTGCGCTAGTCCAAAATCGATGATCTTAACTTCACCATGTTTGGTTACAATAATGTTGGCTGGTTTAATATCGCGGTGTGTGATCCCTGCTTCGTGAGCCTTGGATAAACCATTTATCATTTGAGTTGTTATATCTATTGTTTTTTCAATTGGTAATGATCCATGCTCAAGTCTATCTGTGAGAGTTTCCCCATCATAATAAGCCATAACTATAAACATTTGGTTGTTCCCTGGCTCCCCTGGGATTTCATCAAATTCATAAATAACACCAATATTAGGATGATCCAGCGAAGAGGCAGTTTTGGCTTCATGTATGAACCGTTTTTTCTCTCCTTATCCGAACTGAAATAATGAGGTAGAAACTTGATGGCGACGAAGCGGTCAAGTTTTAAATCTCGCGCTTTATAGACAACGCCCATCCCGCCTTCGCCGAGTTTTTCGATAATCTTGTAATGTGAAATGGTTTTTCCAATCATTAGTAAGCTCTCTTTATTAATTTACGGCGGGACAGGTTCCCGCCTTGGCCTAGTTTTTCAAGTATTCTGTAATGTGAAATTACTTTGCCAATCATTATACTACCTTGAATTTTTATTAATTAATTTTAAAACATCCATCACCCACAAATCACTAAAATTTTCTTCCCAGACAAAGTAGATGTATTTACCATCTGTTGTGAGGGCTGTATGTCTTATGACTCCAGTTTTATCATTAAAATTTGTTAACTGTCGCTCTGTTTTACTTAAAATTGAAAATTCCCAAACATTCCGAGCATTATTGCGTATAGCTGTAAAATATATTTTCTTTCCATCAGGAGACCAGCGGTGACGACTTGTGATAGTTCCCATTACATCCGTTAGCGGTTCGCCATGGCCTCCTGCTGCAGGTATTTTCCAAATGCGGTAATCCCCGGTTCTATCCGAATTAAATGTTATCCATCTACCATCGGGTGACCATTGAGGGATTATATCATTGGCTGGGTTATTCGTGATTTGACGGGCATCTCCACCATTTATTAAGATAGCCCAGATTTCATTATTTCCACTACGATCAGAATGAAATACTATTTCCGAATCATCTGGTGACCAGGAGGGGCATACATCCATTCCTGCTTGATTCGTTATTTGTTTTGGCGGACCTCCCTCTAAAGAAATCGTCCAAATATTTTTTACTTCACTCTTTTTTGTATATAACAACTTCTTTTGATCCCTCGAAAAAATAATCCTCCGACATTCCAGACCAGTTGTTGTAATTTGTTGGGGTGTCTCAATTGGAGTACCATCTTCATCTATACGCTGTAACCAGATATCCATACTTCCTCCTTTGTCAGAGGAAAAATAAATAAATCGACCATCCTGTGACCAACTTGGGCTCCATACTTTTGACTTTCCATCAGTAATTGGAAAAGAATTATTTTCTGTAAGATCTAAAATATAAAGTTGATTTGTTGGTGAATCCTCATGAAACCCTTTTACAAATGCGATAAATCGTTCATTTGGAGACCAGTTGATGTCGAATCCTAATTCAACTAATTTAAGAAAATCGAATTTTCTTTTATCCTGGCTTTTCAAATCAATAATTTCGATATACTGCTGACCCGATGCCTCAATGATTGTACAAGCAATTTTTTTGCTATTTGAAGCCCATAAAGGTTGGCTTGGTTGCCAGAATAACTTACTGGGAGCTTCTATAATTTTGCGGATATCTCCTCCTAATGCTGACATCAGGAAATATCCTCCTCCATCTCGATCAGACCAAAAAGCAATCTGATCACCATTGGGCGACCACGCTGGTACTCTATCCGAGCCAGGGTGATCTTCTGTCCTATTCACTGAACGCCCTGAAATTATCTGGATTACCCAAATATCCAAATTGCCACTTTGATTTGATTCATACGTTACTTCGGTGCCATCAGGTCGCCAGGTTGGATAGTCTTTAGCTCCCTCAGTCGATGTAAACCGAATTGGATTTCCGAGTTTTGGGATCGTATAATCCTGTTTATTTTTTAAAAGTAAATAGAATATTCCGGTTGTGAAGATAACTAACAAACTAAGGCTAATAAACTTTCCGGATTTAGTGAATTTTTTTGTTGGATACTTTAGGCTTTATTAATTCTTTTGTTTCCGACAGCTTGATATGCTCTATTTCCTTTAAATCAGAAATTAAATCCTTGGTGTTTTGATGGCGTCTGTGGGGATCTTTTTCCAGCAATTTTAACACAATTTGTTCAAACTTTTCTGATACTCCCGGGTTCAGATCTGAAACCGGCTGGGGCTGTTCATTTAAAATTGAGTAAACAATAGCTGCCTCATAATCTCCTTTAAAGGGCAAATGTCCGGTAAGAAGTTCATATAATACTACTCCCATAGAAAACAGGTCTGATCTGGCATCTACCTCTATTCCCTGAAGCTGTTCCGGGGAGGAATAAGCCAGGGTTCCTATGGTACTGGAAGTTTTGGTAAGTTTAACAGAGCCTTTTAATTTCGCCAGACCAAAATCCATCACCTTAACCTGACCTTTGGTGTTTACCATAATGTTTTCTGATTTGATGTCGCGGTGGATGATGCCCGCCTGGTGAGCTTCCTGCAATGCTTTGGCAATTTCGATGGCATACTCAATGACATGGACTGCGGAAACAGGTACGGCTTCTGAAATAATTTCCCGCAGATTTTTTCCTTCCACGTATTCCATAGCGATGAATGGCTGCTTGTCCGCAGTCTTTTTGGCGGGCTCCCCGGCATCCTGAATTTCGTAAATGGTACATACGTTGGGATGGTTCAGCGCCGCTGCTGCTTTTGCCTCTTGTAAGAAGCGGGCCTTTCCGGTTTCACTTCGGACTAAATGAGGTGGTAGAAATTTAAGTGCTACTAAACGATCCAGTTTGGTGTCTTGCGCTTTGTAGACTACACCCATCCCGCCTTCGCCTAATTTTTAGATGATTTTTTACCACGTGAGATAATAATATATTGCTATTATAAGTTTGGTCTATCTTTTACAAATTTTAAAAATTAAACTTAATATTCAAATCTTTATCTCACGTGGTGAAGTGTGAGATGGTTTTACCAACCTGTCCGCCGTCTTTTTGGTAGATCATATTTCTACTCAATAAATTCAATTTTTAAATTTCTTGAGTTTGAAACTATTTCAACTTTTACACAGCATCGGTTTCGAGGTAACTAAAATCAAGTTAATACTTTCTGGCTAAGGCATTACAAAGTGACGCCCTTTCGGAAAAGCCGTTTGAGCAAATTTTATCATATCTTCTTCAGAACAGTGTGTGAGATACTATTCTATCAAGAATCATATGAAAATTTTTAGAGGATTGTGAATTTTTAAATTTACAACAGAGCTTCCAGGATTATCCATTCCATATAACATTTTGATTATTCCTGGAATTCTATAGTTTATAATATAGCTTTATAATAATGTTTTATTATTTAAAAGGCAATAGTTTTTTGAAAATTTTAAAAAATATTTATTGTAATTTGCGTAATTCCATATTTTGCACTTCGAAATACTTTAGATCAATTTACAATAAATGAGGAGTAGCAGATATACGGTTGGACAAAATAAGCAAAAAAAAAGCCCCGTATTATAATTATAGAATACGAGGCTTTAAATTTCAGTCAGCATTTTCTAATGAGATGCTATTTCATCAACATAATTTTATTCGTCTTTGTTACATCACCAGCTTGCAATCTGACAATATAAACTCCGGACGCTAATGAATTAGCATACCACGTTTTTGTATAAAAACCGGCATTCATTTTTCCATCCAATAATGTCGCTATCCTTTTGCCGAGAATATCATAAATTGAAAGATTCACTTTTGAGTCTTTTGCTAACTCAAAAGCTATCGTTGTAGATGGATTAAAAGGATTTGGATAGTTTTGAAGCAAAGTGTATTGCTTCGGCACGCCTGGTTTTTCAATTGGATTATTAACAGATGCGACAGGCTGACTCTGAAACCAATTTAAGACATCACCAAAGAAAGTTGCACGATTTTCAGCAGTATCAAAGTAATAGGGATCGAAATAGCAACTGAATGCTTTGGATACGCCATTGTCATAATAAATCGCAGCAGTGTTGCCAGCAAGCGCGTAAGATTCAGGGCCCATCTGGTAAACAGGCACAGCGCCATCAACCGGGGTGCATCCGTCGCAGTACCAAAGTCCGGAAACATACCATTTAATGGTTTCAAGATGACAAATATCCTGACCTTCTACAAGATCCAATTGCGACACACCAACACCGTCGTCATCAACTTTTGATTGCACATCGTAGCTGGCTATGCCAAAGTAATCATACAAAATCTCACCCGGTGCAAATGTATCGGGCGCGCCTTTGTATTTATCATAAATGATATCATTTCCCATTGCCCAGATCATACCGCCGTTATCCAGGTAGCTTTTTAGCTCCGTATTCAATGTGTCAGCGCCATTCCAGAAATAACACCCAGCTCCATCATTCGCTGTGTACCAGACGAGCAGATCAAAACTTTGCATGTATTCTACTGTGGGTGAAGCAGCGCTGTCTTGCGCAGCAAATAATGTATAACTAAAGCCTGCATCTGTAATGGCAGTCTCAATGCGACCTAAATGATCCGGGTCTGAATAGTTGTCATCATCCACTAATAAAACAGGCATTGTTTGGGGTTGCAGCGTGCCAACATAAGGAATACGGGCGTACATTAGATAGTGCTCCATGGAAGAATTTGGATTGTATTCTGTCCAGACCACATCGGCGCCACCGTCAAAAACACCTTCAATTGCGCCGCGGACTTTTTTGCCAATAGTGGGATTAAAAATCGTATTACCGAAACTATTGATATGCGTTACCTGGCTCAATTGCTGTTGCACGTTCCATGTCTGTCCGCCATCAGGTGATGTGTTGTAGAAAACATTTTTAGCCGTATCGATTTTACCCATCCAGGTGACATAAACACCATAATTGGGATCGATAGCAATATTGGGTCGATCAAGATAGCCGCCACTGGTATCAATAACAACAGCTTCCTGCCATTCTGCGCCATCGTATTTTGAATACATGATGTGTTTAACTTTTTCATCGTGATACACCATATGAAGAACTCCGCTGGGATCGGTGGCTATCGATGGTACGCCCTGCCTGGTGCCGCCTGTGCTTCCCCAGCCAATCGGACTCACATCACTCACTGTGCTTCCTTCAGCTAAAGTTAACCAGGCAACTCCGAGGTTGCCGTCATCCAAGTGGGTTTGGACATCGTAAGAAGCAATGCCAAAATAATCATAGACCATATCGCCTGCTTGAAAAACATCCGGGGCGCCGCCATAGCGATCATACATCCAGTCGCTGCCAATGATCCACATTTTTTTATCACCCAAATTAAGATAATCCATAATTGCCTGGTTATCTCCATCAGCAGCATTCCACAGCGCGTCTAACTTGCCGTCATCCCCGGCAAACCAGATGACGAGGTCATACAACTGCAAGGTGTCCACAGACGGAATGTCGGTTGCCATGCCGTCACTGTTGCCGCAGTCAAATACGGAGTAGGGGAGACCAGTCAAATCGAGTGCGTCAGTTATCAAATTTTCATTATTATAACGATTGTCATCATCAACCAGCAGAATTTTTGATCCGGTGGTCATACCGAAATAATCCAAAACATCAGCCACCAGTTCATTTTTTTTCTCAACAGGATCGATATAATAAAAGTTAAAAAAGAATGAGAGCACTTCCGAGTTATTAGCTAACTTATAGTCAATCGCAGCGCTTTTGTCGTGATGTTGGTATTCTGAATCGCCCAATAGATAAACCGATTCAGCGCCGGTAACAGGTGTACAGCCATCGAGATATTTTAATGTTCTTGGCTCGCCATCGTAAACCGGCGTTTGAACTTCAGGTGTGCTCCAACCTTCACCAGGTTGATAGGTTGACATAAAAATTTCATAGGCATTGGTTTCCGGGTATTTATCTTCCCAGACTGCGAACATTGTGCCATTTTTTCCGGGGGCAAGATTTACATCCAAATAATTGATCGGCAACTTTTGGAGCAGCCCACAAGCCATTTTCCCAGGTTGAAAACATGGCATGACTTCTATCATCGCCTCGTTTTTCTTTCCACATTGCATAAATTTTACCGTTTTCATCAGCGACAACGGCAGGTGTTCCGGTTGCGTTGGTAGTGCTTTGGCTCAATTGCGCCGCTGCATCCCAACTGCTGAAAATTGAATTGTAAGTATAATACCAAACATCCTGGTTGGTATAGCCGGAACCGGGTTCAAATACGACAACCAGATCACCGGCAGGTGTACGCGCGCAGTTACGTCCGCCAACATAGCGAGTGGCATTGTAATAATCCACTTCACCAATGATTGATGGACTCTCCTGGGCAATAACGATCCCTGCGATAAAAATTGCAAAGACAATTAGTGTAACTTTTTTCATGATTTTTTCTCCTTTGGTTAGAGTTTAAATTTACTAAATTAAATGGATAACTTACTTCCGGAAATTTTTTGATCAAAGAAACGAATAGCAGAATAATTATTAGCAGAATAATGATAAGATAAAAATTTGGAAACTGATATTCAGCCAAATAACGGGTTACAAAAAGAAAAATAAATAATATAATTTGGCTAAATTTAATTCAAATAATTCTGCTATCAATTATAAAAATCAACAAAACAGTGTAGTAGTGAATTTAAATAGAGCATAATAATTCATTGATCGAAGCAATGTTTTGGTGACATATATTTTGCCATCTAATTACAGATTCCTTAATTAAATCAAAAAAAATCCGGCAAAATAATGTATAATTAGCTATCACCTCCTTCCATGTCTATATAGTATTACCAGTGAACTCTTTGTTTTTTCCGACAAAAAGAAGTCGGATTTTCAATTTGCCTGTGCAGTTACCTTATTATTATTAAATGAAACATCCGCCGCGGCGGACGCAAAAGTATCCAAATATACAGCAATTTGGTGGATTGGAAGGGACTAATCACCAATAACAATTCACCAGTTACCAATGCACTTTAGTGCGCTAGGTTAAATATCATAAAACCGGGCAACTTCCCAGGGATGCGGAATGCGGCGCATTTCATCAATATCTTTTCTTTTTGCTGCAATCCACTTGTCGATTAAATCTTGTGGAAACACATCGTTTAATAATAAATAGTCGTGATTTGCTTCCAGGTGATTCAATGCGCTTTCCAGGGAATTTGGAAAAGATTGAATTTTTTTCAATTGCTCCGGAGATAGATCATACAAATTTGTTTCAAAAGGGCCAAAGCCTTCTTTCGTTGGATCTATTTTTTGGCGTACGCCATCGATCCCAGCCATAAGCATTGCTGCATAAGCAAGGTAAGGATTACAGGTTGCATCGATGGTACGAAATTCAAATCTTCTTTCCTGTGGATTGTTTACATAACCCGGGATACGAATAGCAGCCGAACGATTCCCCTCTGCAAAAACAGCTTTTACCGGCGCTTCAAACCCGGGTATGAGTCGGCGATAGGAGTTTGTTGTTGGATTGGTAAAAGCTAATAATGACGATGAGTGTTTGAGAATTCCACCCAAAAAATTCAGCGCAATTCCGCTGAGTTTGTACAATCCGTTGTCATCATGGAAAATATTTTTTCCATTTTTTAACAGGAATTGGTGAACGTGCATTCCATTACCAGCTTCGCCCGGTACCAGTTTTGGCAGAAAAGAGATGACTTTACCAAATTTTTTTGCCAGACGATGGGAAATATTCTTGGCTAAAACAGTGGCGTCTGCTGCATGTTCAATCGGCATAAACTGAAACTCAATTTCAGCTTGTGTACTGCCCACTTCATGATGATGATATTTCACTGGAATTTTTAATTGCCCCAATGTCCTGACAATGGTGTTGCGAATTTCAAAAAGATGATCGTTGGGATCTGCCCGGTAATAGCCGCGGTTCGTTGCCAGACGATAACTCTCCTCTCCTGTGGCTGGACTGGCTATCTCGCAGCTCTCGATGCCGTAAGAAACATGTCTGTTCGTCAACTTACTAAATAGCTCGTCCAGCACATTAAATTCCAACTCTATTCCCAACATCACCTGGTCGGCGATATTCTCCTGCTTTAATGTATCCAACGCCTTTGAAATAATGTGGCGCAAGTCCTGGTTAAAATTTTTTCCTTCCTTTACATCAAATACATGACTGAAAAAATAGAGCGTTTTGGAATCCACATCCACCGGATCCTTAAATGCAAAAGTAAGGTCAGGGCGGAGGATCATGTCCGATGATGCCACGTTGGCAAATCCTAAATTTGAAGCATCAAACCCGATTCCATGTTTAACTAATTGTTCTGAAAAATTTTCAGCAGGGATGGTTACGTTGCGCAGACGTCCATCAATGTCGGCGATATAAAAAGAAATGAATTCGATATTGTTTTCCTGGACATATTCCAGCGCTTGTTTTACAGAAGCAAAATTTTGCATTGTTTTTCTCTCCAATGATTAAGGAATATTTATTTGCATATTTAGACAGGATTAGTAATTCTGCGATAAAGTTTACATAGTCATTCATGGTCGCAGAATTATTTTTAGCAGCCTGTCCGCTTTCTTTTCGGCGGAAATAATAAAAAATAGAGCTTTTCATAATTCTGCTGCAAATTATTCTGCGACAATTATTTTAAATACAAAATTTTTATTGAACTCTTCGCACGAACAGTTTTTAAAACAACGAAGTAAGTTCCTGATGCCGGAACTCGAAAACCGCTAATTGAAAACAATTGATTGAAATCCAGGCGTATCTTATAGCTGCCTGCGCCATGGTATTCATTATGAATAAGATGCATGACTAACCGACCGTTAATATCATACAGCTCCAAATCCACAAGACCAGGTTGCTGCAGATAATATTGTACGATGGTTGCAGCATTAAAAGGATTTGGGTAATTTGTCAGCAACCGAAAATTATTGCTTTGGCTGCCTGTTTTCAATATTTTTATTTTGGTAGTGTTGTCATCAAAATATACAGTCGGTAAAAATTGGAATTCATCGCTAGTAATTCGGTATTCACGATTTTTTGATTCCATAGTGACTGTGCTGCCTGAAACAAAAGCAAAACGATATTTTAACAACTGCTCGATGTTTGAATAATCAAAGCCAATAGTCGCTTCATACACTCCATTTGAATCAGGTCCGCTAAAAGCTTCACTGTTTTGATAACCACTTAATGGGAGGATATTCCCCCTGACGACGACGTCTCCATCGTTTAAAATGTGATTGGACATGTTTACACGAAAACTAATTTTACGATCCGGACGTACTTTGATCGCTTTAACCGGTGACCAGCCCAACCATGCACTGTCGGCAAAAGCCCGGACACGAAAGTAAAATGTCCCTGATTTTGATTCAGGATAAAATAAGTCATTCACATTCGCTACATAAAATGAATCCTGAATCGTACCATTGAGCGTACTCCATTGACCATTATTTTTTTCGCTGTACTGGAGTTCATACTTATCGGAACTAATTCGAAAAGATGTATGCCAGGCTAAAAAAAGTGAATCCTGGGTAAGCAGAAAGGAATCCGCAAATACCGGCACAGGTGTAAAATTTATCACAGCGCCATCAATAATCGAGTATCCGCTTGCATTAAAGGAACCTTGCAAATCGTACCAGCCGTTGTTTTTGCCAAGCCAGCCCATATTCATGTGATAATAATTATTTTGATCTGCATATCCGTCCACAACTACCGAGTGTCCAAAACCATTGGCTGATGAAATAGCAATTTGAACCGGTCTCTTGTGCTGCATTTCATTTTTTAGCTGCTGAAAAAATTCTTCCGATGGGGTATCCAAATATTGGGCTTGATAGGCAAAATAATTCGATACGGCTGCCGAAACATCCCGCGTTGATGCAGTCGATCCGGAGTACTCATAGTCCATTTCCAAACTCACACCGCAATGGAAGCCAAGCAGAGCGACAGCTTCTTTTTGTGCTTGCGTGCTGGCGACACCATGATAGATATCAAGCATATTTTCCCAGTCATAATATGTTGAGTCGAAATTTGCTGAAATCACACCCGCATCATCTTCATTGTAGATATGTGAAACAATACCGCGTTTTGGCCAGCGATAGTAGTGAAGGATTTGAGACATCGCCGTTGCCACACAGCCGGTTGACCAATTGTTGGGTGTGTAAAGGTTAAACACGTTTGTCCCATTCACTTTGCCCTGTCCCCACTTTGAGGTAATAAAGGGCCCCACAATATCCGTCGCTGATTGGGTATGGATATCCGTAAAATCCATATTTAAAAGTGTAAACCATTTTTGTTGATTGCTCAAAATAGTTGCCGGTGAAATTCGATTTTCTTCCAGCGCCTTGAACCGAATGGTTAAGTCAGCGCGTATCATTTGCAACAACGTATTCTGATGGATATTTTCAGCGAAAAACCGGGATTCATTTGAGAAAGCCAATACCGGGTTGATGTGGTTATCATTGGAAAGAATAACAAAACCGGTTGGCTCTAATTGGTAAACGTAAGCAATCGTTTTTTTATTCGTAAGATTTTGTATCGGAAAAAATAAATCGCTATTTTGTACAAGATGATACTTTTTCCGGATTGCTTTGAAAATTGTATCATCAGCAAGTAGCCATGTTTCGCCGGCTTTGCGAACAAGTTCCGAGTCAAGCGTTTCGCCTTGAACCAAAGCAACAGTAAGTAACAAAGAAATGAGAATTATTTGTAAATATTTGATCATAATGAAAATTTCAAACCAGTATTATTTCAAGAATTAATGAAATAAAATTAGCAGAATAATTTATAGCAGAATAATTCTACTTTGTCACATTATCATTATTCGTTTGTCATTCCGGTTGAAGCGAAGCGGAATACCGGAATCTCGTTAGAATTTAGCAGGAGATTCCGGCAAAAAAACGTGCCGGAATGACAATTCTTTGGTAGTTTATCTAATCTGACAAAGTAGAAATAATTAGAACCAAAGTTTTTCATCATTCTGCTAGAAATTATTCTGCGATTAAATCTTTAGAACCAAATCACCTAACATTTTTCGCACATCGAAATCCAAGATTAATCAACGTGGAATTCGGATGCACCCCCAACCGAAAATAGGTTGCAGTAAAAGGAAATTCTGTATTCCATGCGCCGCCGCGAATACTTTTTAGCGTGCCTTCTTCTGCGCCCTGGGGATTTTTCCATCCGTCTAATTTATCCCGTTTATAATAATTGTATTCAAAAAAATCATTGCACCACTCCCATACATTCCCGCTCATGTCAAAGCAGCCTGCCGGACTTTGCGCCGGGTAATAACCAACAGGAGTAGTCCAGGGAAGAAAACCTTTTTCAAAAGAATCCTCACTATTTTCACAATTTATTTCTTTAGCTGTGAATTCATTCCGGGAATTGCTGTAAAGGAATGTCCCATTTAACGATGCCCCGGCTGCCTTTTCCCATTCTGCTTCTGTAGGCAATCGTTTATTTTGTAATTCAGCATACATCCGGGCGCCATACCAGGACACATAGATTACCGGAAAATGCTCCCTGCCTTTAAAAACACGGAAAGTTTTACCATCAAAACTAATCTGGCTAAAAATTTTGTTATCCTTTAACCTGCAAATCACGTGTGTAGTGTTGTTGGCATCCAGCACAACTCCGTGTTCGACCAGGATTTTGGTTGAGTTGTACGCATTATTCAAAAATTCTGTAAATTGCTGGTTGGATACCTCGCAGGATTCAATGGCAAATTCATCCACTTCAACCTGGTGTTGCGGACGGGAGCAAGCCCAGCCTTTCCCTGTTGGAGCGCCCATGATAAATTTACCTGCCGGAACCGTCACCATTTTTTTTATTTGGGATGCTCTATTATCGTATTGTATCAAATCTGTTGAATACCTGTTGTCGGGCAGGGAATCTCTCACAAATGTGAACATCTGCTCAATGAGCCGGGCAGTTTTACCCTGCATTTCAGGTCTCAATCGAAGGGTGTCCGGGATTTCAAAATGGAGCATGCGCAAGGCAATGTCCTGCTGTAAGATGCCATAAGTTCGCGTGCCCAAGCCAGTGTAAAAAATGGGCACTTTAACGTCTTTAAAAGTGTAATTAATATCTTCGGGTAAATTGCCAAAATAGATTTGCGGATACCCAGGACCCATTTCTTTGAGCCAAAAATTCTGGTAAAGCTTTTTTATTCTTCGCAGTTCTTTATGGGTAAATCCGGTAGCAGCAGCTTCAACCACATTGCGGTAAATTCTTTTGCCATTGTTCAGTTTTACATTCAAATCATGACCGTGAAGATCAAAATAAAAATTGAGTGGTTGCGCCGGATCATTTTCAGCAGCCTGATGAACCTGTTCGAGATAGCGGTTGAATACTGCAAAAGAAGAATCATTCACCACCCGATCACGGTAGGTGCCCTGCCCATTTTCCTTTGGCAGTTTCATCAACGGACGGTTGACATCGTACCACAATCCCCGGTATGACAGGCGGTGTTTCCATGCGGAAACACAGGGGATGGCGGCATTTTTGTTTACGATTTTAGCAATGGCGCCGGTCTGCCTGTCGCAATCAGCATGTGGGGTACCCAATACCATTTTATGCCATTTTTTTATATCTCCGCTGAAAAACTCTATGCTTCTTTTAATCGGCAAAGGCGCCAGCGTTGCTTTTTTACCTGCCGTTACGATTGTCAAAGAATCATTTCCATAATCGATTCCGAGATTTTTAAGCAGGTATCGATGCAAACCACACGATTGTTCATCTTCAAAATATTTATAAATTCTCACTTCTATTTGTTTATCCAGACTATGTACGAAAACCGGATCGCCTTCTTTCAGACCGAGTTTTTTAATATTATCCAAATTTACAAAGATGCTTGGCTCAAGCTGCAAGCTGGCTACCGGTGGTTTAGTGGTTTTTGAAACAACTATCTTTTTAGGTTGTCCGCAAGAAAAAAAGATAGAAATTATGAGAGCGAATAAAAGTGGTTTTGTTTGTTTTAATGCCATTTTGTGCCTCAAAAAATAGTAGAATTATTTTTAGTAAAATAAAAAGAAATAAAGCTTTTCATAATTCTGCTACAAATCATTCTGCGAAAAAAAACCTACAACCTTTACAATAAAATGCAGTTCTTACATTATCCTACAAATCCCGCTCATCCCGCAATCCCGTCAACAATCATTTTTCCCAAATTTATCGACAAACTCTTCCAAAGAAGAATACATCGGCGATATTGATGGCAAATGAATGTATTCCTCTGGTGTATGTATTCCCTAGCCAACAACTTTTACAATCAGAATTGGTCTGCCATTATCAGAAAAGTGGCGGGCATCGGACGAGCCGTTTTCAGTGCGCGCTGGAATTTCCCGCTTGAATTTTTTTTCCATAATTTTTTGCATTACCCGGAAATACACATTTTTGGGATCCGCATATACCCGTTCGCTGCCTAAAATTTTTGTTATTTTAACTTTGTCACATACCGTTTCTTTAATTTTTTAAAAATATTCATCCGCAGATACTGATTCAGTAAAATAGATATTTAATTTCATTTCCGCACTTTTGGGATAAAACAACGCATCATTTTCAACCCTGACATCATAGCTTGAATAAGTTGTGTACCAATTATCTGCGTCAGCCGCCTTGTTTTGATAAGGAAAAAGCGAGGTGATTTTATTGTAATTTTGTATCAAAATATCAAAAGCATTTTCACCCTGCCAGGGAAATGGGTGTCTGCCTGGCTTTGCCTTTACTTTTATTTTTAATTTAAGAATGCCTTTTTCCGCATAAATCAGCGCATGGTGGTAGCCGGCATCACCATTGATTAGACAGTCGCAATCGTAACCAAGTTTTCTCAATTGCAAAGCGCCATTTTTGCCACCGATTTCTTCATCAAAAGTCAACATGACACCAACGTTGTAATTTGCCTGATGTTCTGATTTATTCCGAAGCAGGTGCATTACTATGGCGTCAAATCCTTTCATATCCACAGACCCGCGTCCATACAGCCGTGTTCCATTGGTTTGCGGAATAAATTGGCTGTTATCGCCTTCCACAACATCGAGATGTCCCTGGAAAAAGATTTTCGGTTTTAGTGTGTCTTTGGTTGTGATCACCAGCGCAGGCTTGCTGTTGAATTCATATTGTTTAACGAAAAGACCCGTGCTTTTGAAAAATTCCACCACATAATTTGCCAATTGCTTCAATTGCGATGATCTATTTTCGGTGGAACGAAATCGAATTAACTCCTTCAATGTGTCACTAATTTCTGTTACCAGTATATCGCTGCTCATTTAGGTTTTGCTATCTCCAATTGTACTTTTAAAAATTCTACCACATCATAGCGGTTTTGATAAATCGCGTATTTAGATTTAAATTCTTCAACTTCTTTAAGAAAATGTTCCAGAAGCGATTGATGGGTTTGCCGCAGAAAAACCGAACCCAGGTCAAATAAAATGACTTCCCGATTGATGATCTCATAATTCACTAAAAAATATTGCCGGGGAATGATGAACACTTCCAATTTGTGTGGCTTGTTAATTAATGTATCCATGATTTTTTCAATCATCTCGAAAATATAATTTTGGGGAATTGTCGAAAAATAATCTTTCTGTTGAATGAGATCAACAAGTTCACTTTTAACAACAATTTCGACACGATGTTTTTCCTTTTTCCCGATCACCAGGTTTCTTTTTTCAAATCCTTCAAGGGCAGTTTTTACCTGCGCATCCGAATATTTTAGCACCTGGCGAAAAATACTTTCACGCATTTCAAATGATTGGTTGGCTGTACTGAATCCGCGGGAAACAGAAATACGCTCACCGCCATGGGGGCTAAACCAATTGTCTTCAAAAGCAGCGTAGCTTAAACTTTCTTTGTATGGATCGGGATAGATGGGAAAGGCGTTGGTTTCCAGATCAAACAAAGAATCCATGCTTAAATGAAGCACGTTGCACATTGCTTTTAATTTTTCGGGACTGGGGCGATGATGACCATTCAAAATAGAATAGATAGTTTGGGAAGGCATGCCCGTTTTTTCAGCCAGCTCTTTTACGGAAATGGAGAGTTCGTTCATGGTCTGGCGCAGCTTTTTTCCCATTGCGAGTAATTTTTCTTTGTCTGACATTTTCAATTAATTCCTTTTTTGACCGGATTTCAGGATGACAAGGATTTAAAGGATTTCTTTTGACTATTCGTTGAGTGACATTGCTTGAGTAAACGAATATAGCAGAATAATTTTTAGCAGAATAATGAAATATTAAAAGTTTCATCGTTTCAAATTATATCTCATAAGGAATTTTCCTTTATTATTTTAATCATTCTGCTACAAATTATTCTGCGAGTATTATAACCTGTCAATCCTGATAATTGTATATTGAAATATTCTAAAAGTTATCCACACTAGTGCGCTGTAATATAAATTTTACCATTAATTTTGGCAATTTAAAATTTTGGTTATATTTTCAAGATTTTGCTGTGCTTTTTGTCTTATTCTTACTTTATCAGAATTATTGATAATTGCTGTGATGTAGTCATTTTTTAAGACAATTAATTCTTTAAGCTGGTTCCATTGCTTGGTTTTTACTATCGATGGAAACAATTGAGAAATATTTGACATTAACAAAAATTGCTTATTCAAAAAGCTGATGTCCATTTGATAACTTTCAATTAAAAGCACTTTATTAAATCGACTGACAGCGTTCTTGTGCAGACCGTCACCTTTATATTTCCAATTAAATGGATGAGCATAATGCTTATTCCAGGTATTAATGAAATCTAAAATTATTTTTTTTAATATATCTGTATCAGGAAATCTTCTATATTTAAGCGATTTTTGATTCAAAATTCCAAACCAAATTTCAATCATGTTCAACCATGAACCGTGAAATGGAGTAAAATGTACAACAATTCTTTTATCATCTTTCTGGAGCCATTGACGACGTTCAACTCCATATTTTAATGGTTCGTATTTCATATTACATAAATTTGCAACGGTAGTACAAAAATCATCATGAAAATGTGTATTCAAATTATCCATTATATAATGTAACTGAACATCCTTGGGCTGCAATGAAACATGTTCTTTAAAAACAGAGATTAACGAATGCCGATTATGATTGTCAGTGCATCTGCCGAAAACATTTCCAGTTTTAACACGAAGAAACGCCAACAGGTCAACAGTTCCATTTCGTTCGTACTGAAAATCTCTATAGTTTGCTGTGTTTCTATCAACAGGCAGATCAGGGCACAACGATCTCAGAGCTTGTATACCAGGGCATTCATCAAAACAAAATAAATATTCAGCAGGATTCAAATATACACCTGTAATATGGTTCATTTTAGGAAAAAAATCAGGGTCTGTAATGCTTAAAAAATATTTATTTAAATGAGGCTTTAATGAATGACTTTTTAAAATTCGCCAAATTGGTGCTGTTTTGTAAATTTGTAATTAAAGACAATTCATTAAAAACTCTATCTTCTTCCAATCCCTTCAAAAAGAGCTCTTTTTTATAAATAAATGTTTTTGCCACTTTTTTTCTTGAAGGAGGCAAGTAAGTGTATTTTGTACTTTTGGTGCTGCCATTTTTAAGTATTAAAGAATTACTAATTAATTTTTTTAAGTGTTTATTTAATGCCTGCCTTGAAATACCAAGCAGCGTATATAATTCTTTGCCCGTTGCGGTTTTGTTCTTTTTTAAGTACGCTAATATTTTGTCTTTTGGGTTCATCTTAATTGTCAACCAAAATTAAAATATAATTGTCAACCTAATATACATAATTGTCAACTTATTGTCAACCATTTTGTAAATTTAATTGTCAACTCATCAAGGGGATTTTTGTAACTCGTCAATTGTTTTTTGGCAAAATAAATAAATATTTACCCAACCTGGTTAAACCAGAATCAAAAAGAGAAATGAAAGGAGTGATGGAGTATTAGAGAAATGGATCGTCCGCCGGCTGGCGGAGATGCGACTCGTCGCATTATTTAAATGCAAGCTCCATTACTCCAACACTCCATTACTCCCTTTTGGGCATAATTGTTACCTTTAGTTTTTTTTGCCCATTGTGCAATGATTTTATTTTTTAAGAACTAATAAATCACACCATAAATTAAACCGCTCAAAGTTGCCATGATCACAACTAACATAATATAGGTCAGAGTTTTTTTGGTTCCTATTACTCCCCGGATCACCAGCATATTGGGCAGGCTCAACGCTGGTCCGGCTAATAATAACGCTAACGATGGTCCTTTTCCCATGCCGCTTCCGATCAATCCTTGCAAAATTGGCACTTCAGTCAGCGTTGCAAAATACATAAAAGCGCCGGCTATTGATGCTAAAAAATTTGCGCTTAATGAATTGCCTCCCACTGCTGATTGGATCCAGGTTTCCGGAATGATACCTGCTCCTGAATTGGGGCGTCCCATGAGAAAACCTGCAACTATAACGCCTGCAAACAACAAAGGCAAAATCTGCCAGGCAAAAAACCAGGTCTGATCCATCCATTCTTTGAGTTCATCTTTTTTGAACCAGCGCCAAATTTGATAGGCGAGAATAATTAGAAGTCCGCTTGTTAAAAACCATTTGATTTGAAAGACAGCATTCCAAAATCCGATGGTTTCTTTTGGTTTTCCCCAGGCGGCGAAAATGAGAATGAGCACCAAAACAAAAAAGTAAAGCGCGTTTTTCCATAACGGCCGAATGTTCTCCGAACTGTCTATTACAAAATTGACTGGATTTTTTTGTTGCTCTTTTTCTTCTTTTCGATAGATAAAAGCCATTGTCAGTCCAATAACAACAGAAAATATAATCGCGCCAACTGCCCGGGCAATACCAAGTTCCGGTCCGAGAACGCGTGCCGTTAAAATGATAGCCAGAATATTAATTGCAGGTCCTGAATATAAAAATGCTGTGGCAGGTCCGATGCCGGCGCCGCGTTTGTAAATTCCGGCAAACAACGGCAAAACAGTACAGGAACAAACCGCCAAAATAGTCCCGGAAACTGAAGCCACACTATACGATAAAATTTTGCGTGCCTGGGCGCCAAAATATTTCGTCACTGCTGTTTGATTGACAAATACTGAAATTGCACCGGCAATAAAAAATGCCGGTACCAGGCAAAACAGAACGTGTTCCCGGGCATATTCCTGGAGCATGAGAAATGATTCAACTAATGCGTTCTGTATCTGAATTTTGTGAAAAGGAATATAATAGGCTGCTAAAAACGTAAATAAAATAATAAAAAATTTTGTTCGATCCTTCACTTGTAAACCTCTCATTTATTTTAATAGAAAGTAAATACCACCAAGTATAACCAAAACACCGCATACTCTTCGTAAGATAAAAGCGCCGTCTGTCTTTTCTGTCCAGTTCAAATATTTTTGAACTTTTTCAGTGAGAGTTCCTGCCAGCACAATCACCGAACAATGTCCGATACCAAATGCTGCCAGCAACGCAATAGCAAAAACAAGCTGCTTTGCGGCAACCTGAAAAACAACTCCCAACATCGGCGCCATAAATGCGAATGTACAAGGACCAAGTCCAATACCAAACAGCAATCCCAAAATCAGCGCGGCTAGCCATCCTTTTTGTTTGATACTGCTGCTGGCGAAACCGCCCCAATCCAGTTTGATAATGTCCAACAAATATAATCCCACAACAACAAATATTAATGCGACCAGGTAATTTCCAATATTTCCCACATCTCCCATTAATCTGCCAAGTGATGCAGTAATTAACCCGATTGCTGCGATGGTAATTAAAATCCCCAGAGCAAATACCAGTGAAATAAAAAACGCTCGTTTAATTGAAATGCGTCCCTGTTTATCGATAAATCCAATAATTAAAGGAATACTTGCGAGATGGCACGGGCTTAATAATATGCTTAAAATTCCCCAAAGCAATGCTGCTGTGATAGCGATTGCCGGATTTCCCTGAACTGCATTTGTTAGCCATGTAAACAAATCCGTTAGCATGAAAGCTCCCAACTATTTTTTTATTTCAACCTGTTTCAATATTTTTAATCCCTTTTCTACTAATAATTTTTCGATATTTTCTTTTGGGAAGAATCCCTCATGACGGAAAAACTCAACTTCATTTGAATCTAAAAATATTTGCGTGGGGATTAATTTAATCCCATATTTTCGACCAGGTTCAGGGTCTTTCCAGACATCGTGAAACACAACTTCAATCTGATTACCAAATTCTTCTTCAATGGCTTCCATCACAGGCTGCATCATTTTGCAGGGGATACAACTGACAGAACCGAGTTCAACAAATGTGACTTTTGGATTTGTTTTATTTGATGAATCAGTGCTTGAAATTATCGATTCCTTTTTTGCTATTTTTGAGATGCTATTTGAATCGGTCTTATTGCAAGAAAAAACAAATAGCATTAGGAATGCACCAAAAATAATTTTTTTCATCACGCTATTCTCCACATTAAATGTTAGTTCGCTTCCTGAATCCAGCCTTTAATCTGTTCAATCGTTGGGAGTTTGCCTGATGTTTTTACTTGTTCATTGATCACCAGCCCAGGAGTCATCATTACTCCATAATCCATAATTTCATTTAAGTCTTTTACTTTTTCAATCTTGGCTTCCCAATTCAGTGCATCGACTGCTTGTTTTGCCATTGCTTCAAGCTTGTCACATTTAGCACAACCAGTTCCTAATATTTTAATTGTCATAATCAAACCTCCCATATTTATAATATTTTTAAATGTTCAAGAACAAAATGGACAATATTTGAACCGGCTAACCACCCGATCAGTGGCATAAAAAATTGGAAAAAACCAAAATGAAATGATAACCTGAATTTTTGTCGGCTTGTTAATTTACCGAGATAAACACTGCATGCGATTGCAACTACAAAAGCATCAATAGCTAAAGCAAAGGCGATAAAAATAATATAATAAAAGTTCATTATAGAAATTATTATTATTCAGATTCAAACGGTTCCATGTGAATTGTTGATTCAATAGCTAAATTTTTCCTGATTTTTACTTCGATTTGTTCGGAAATTTTATGAGCTTCATCCAAACAAATTTCGTTAGGTAAATAAATATGAAACGTTAGTTCAGTGTGGTTGCCATATTCGTGAATGTGAAAATGGTGTGCCTGGGTATTTGAATTAATTCGCTGACAAATGTGTTCCACTTTTTGTATCAAATTTTTATCAGGAGATGTGCCAAGCATAGGATTAATTGAGTCGCGAAAAATTTCAAAAGTGGCATAGAAAATTAATAACGCAACAATAATTCCTAAAACACCATCGATCCACCAGAAATATTTTCCGAGAAATATTCCCACTAAAATAATTACAGAAGAAATTGCATCGCTTCTGTGATGCCAGGCGTCTGCTTTTAATATTGTAGAACCAGTTTTTTTACCAGCCCAAAATGCAAATTGAGCAAGCGCTTCCTTTGAAACAATAGAGATAATTGTAACAACAATTGCAAACGTACCAAATACTACTGCTTCCCGATTTTTTAATTTTTCTATTGATTGCTGGATAAAGGAAAATGCAACAATGGCGAACAAGATCCCAATTATTAGTGAAGCAATTAGTTCGGCGCGGCCATGACCGAAGGGATGGTTTTTGTCTGCTGGCTTGGAAGAAACTTTTACTCCAATTAATACGATAATGGAAGAAATGGAGTCTGTTAATGTATGCCAGGCATCAGCAATAATGGCAATTGAACCAGTAACAATCCCTGCCCAATATTTCAGTCCAAATAACAAAACATTAACAATTATTGAAAGCCAGCCTTCGATGTATGAAAGCTTTTTAGATTCGTTTTTCATTAAATGCCCGCACTATTTTTTTACAATCACATATTATTTTGTTATATCAGCTAAACGAAGCGTTGCTTCTGCAACACGAATACCAAGTTTTTTTGCGCTTTCGATACCAAACTCATCTTTTAAAATATTATCTTTGTGTGAATTCCAAAGAGTAGCGCCCTGAAAAGCTCCGGGTTTTCCACCAACAATCACGGCTTCATGGCAGAGCATTGCTGTGTGAATTTGTTGAATGACCAATTCCTGACCGCCGTTGCGATATGCTCCAACTGACAGCGCCCCAACAGATGTATTTGCCAGAATTAATTTAGGTTTTCTCAAAACAGAAAGCCGTTCTAAAAATGCCGCACACAATGAACTCATATTACGAAAATAAGCAGGAGAACCAATTATTATTCCCCCTAAGTTCGGCGCCTGAAATGATGGGAGGATTAATTCGAAATCATCTAAAATTTGTTGAGGAGCCCAACCGGCGATTGATTGACCTCCCAGGTCAATCATTTCAGTGGCAATATTTGGATTCACACCTTTGGCAGCATTTAGAGCTGCTTTAACAGCGGTAGCCGTTGTTTTGCCTTTTCGCGGACTGCATGATACACCGATGATTAAAGTTTTTTTGTTAGATGCAAAAACGGATTTGGATGTCATACCAACTACGGCTGCAGTTCCAGCCGTTTGCATAAATTTTCTACGACTTACTGATTTTGACATGGCATTTCTCCTGACTTTTTGTTTAACAATTTGAGTGATTTAAAAACTGTTTCCAGTTTATATTATTAAAGCATATTACCGAGTATTGTAAAAATATTTTTTCTGGAAATAAAGCGCCACATTAACCAGACCAATCAAAACAGGAACCTCAACCAAAGGTCCAATCACAGCCGCAAATGCCACACCCGAGTGAATACCAAACACAGCAATCGCTACTGCAATTGCCAACTCGAAATTATTACTTGCTGCTGTAAATGACAGCGTGGCAGATTGAGCATAATTCGCCCCAATTTTTTTACTCATATAAAATGAGACCAGAAACATGATAACAAAATAAATTAGTAAAGGAATGGCAATACGAACCACATCCATTGGTAATTGAACGAT
The DNA here is from genome assembly GCA_016783825.1 of Candidatus Zhuqueibacterota bacterium. Lineage (GTDB taxonomy): Bacteria > Zhuqueibacterota > Zhuqueibacteria > Thermofontimicrobiales > Thermofontimicrobiaceae > Nigeripontimicrobium. The sequence goes on from JADHVV010000003.1 coordinate 49,128, forward strand.
GTACTCGCCTTTGAGTGAAAACATGACAACAATTGTAAACAGTAACGCAATTAGCGTGATAGGACTGATTTTGGGAATAAATTTTGACTCATACCATTTTTTATCTTTCAGCTTAATTAGTGAAAACCTGGTAATAATACCAGCAAGAAAAGGTATGCCCAAATAAATAAAAACGCTTTTTGCAATTTGCCCGATGGTTATTTCTACTGCTGTGCCTTTTAAGCCAAACCATGTTGGCAAAATGGTGATAAAAATGTAAGCATAAACTGAAAAGAATAGCACCTGAAAGATGGAATTAAAAGCGACCAATCCAGCGGCATATTCAGTATCGCCTTTTGCCAGTTCGTTCCATACAATGACCATGGCAATACATCGAGCTAAACCAATCATAATTAAACCGTACATATATTCCGGATAGCCGCTTAAAAAAACAATTGCCAATACGAACATGAGAATAGGACCAACTATCCAGTTTTGAACGAGCGACAGACCCAATACTCGCCAGTTGCGAAAAACTTCGCCTAATTCTTCATATTTAACTTTGGCTAATGGCGGGTACATCATTAAAATTAAACCAAAAGCAATGGGAATGTTGGTGGTGCCGACTTGAAAGTGATTCCAGAAATCAACTATTCTCGGAAACAAGTATCCAGAACCGACCCCAACAGCCATCGCTAAAAAAATCCAGAGCGTTAAGAAACGATCTAAAAATGATAAACGTTTAATAATACCTGTGCTCATCTATTACTCCCGTTTAATTAATTTTGTAATACCATAAGTTTAAAAAACTTCTTTATACTTCGTTGTTTGTCGAAATGAAAAAGATAAAAAAAGTTATCGACCACACAATTCTTCCCGGTTAACTGTATTAATTTTATCTTTATCTGCTAAAACCTGCTCCTCACCATTCAACCAAAAAGATAAAAGGGGCAGCAGTCCGTTAAGAAAATGATTGTTAGTTTCCGTAACTAGATGGTGTTCCACCCATTTGCCATCTTTCATATCTCCAATAATTCCAGCATTTTTCAGAATACTCAGGTGATTAGAAACAGTTGATGTGGCTAATCCCAACACTGCGGTTATTTCGCATACACATAAATCTTTCTGTTGAAGCATTTTTACGATACGGAGTCGGCTTTTGTCTGCCAATGCCTTAAATATTTTATTCAAATCATTCACTTTGTTCATCCTTTTAATTTCATTTCGATAAATATAGAAATATTATTTATAAAAATCAAGTAAATTTTTCTATTGACATTTTTATTTTATTTTAGTATATTATCAATCGTAATTATTAAAACTTTAGCTAAAAAGAGAAGGATAACTATGCCGCAACATAAATCATGTGAAAAACGAGTTAAGACCAATGCAAAGTCAAATCAGAGAAATGTAAGTTATAAGACACAAATGAAATCTTCGGTCAAAAAATTGAGAAGTATCTCTGATAAAGAAGTGATTCAGGATGAATTAAAAAAGACTTATTCCTTATTGGATAAATTGGCTTCAAAAAAAATTATTCATAAAAATAAAGCTTCCAATCAAAAATCAAAACTTTCAAAATATGCGAACTCTTTAAGTTAGGTTCATAATGGTTTCAAAGATATTGAGACCGGATTAACTAGATTTTGCCGGTAACTCCCCCTAATTCCGGTGAAGTGGTTTTTCCGGTCTTTTTTTTTGACACTTTAAAAAGTAGAATGCAACTATCATCCGGACAATTTTTTCAAAGTATAATCTGTAAACGTAAATGCATGGCGCACTAGAGTACAGGTTTTAATACTTTAGTGCAAAGAGCAGGGCGCATGGCGGAAAAGCAGTTCAATTTATTTTTACTACTTGTCGTGCTATGCCCTTTGCATAACTGGATGTTTTTCTTTAAATTTGAAAAGTAATATTTGAAAAGTTACAAATTAAGCCTTAACGAGTAAAAGAATCCCTAGGAGATTACCATGTCAAAAATTCCAAAAAAACCTGAACAAATTTTTGAACAATTTTCAAATGATTATAAAAATGCTTTCGGGGAAAACCTTATTTCGATTATTCTTTATGGAAGCGCAGCAAAAGGAGAGTATGTTTATAAAAAGTCTGATATCAATTTTCTAATAATTCTAAATGAAACGGGAATCGGACAATTAAAAAAAGCACTGCCTTTGATTAAACGTTGGCAGAAAAGAAAAGTAAGTACGCCGCTAATTTTAACAAAAGAATACATCCACTCGTCTCTTGACAGCTTCCCCATCGAATTTTTAACCATGAAACAAAATCACAAAGTGGTTTTTGGTGAAGATATTTTCGCCGAACTAAAAATTAAGGATAAAGATTTGCGTTTGCAATGTGAGCGGGAGATAAGGGGTAAATTGCTTCATTTGCGGGAGAGTTACCTGAATACTTATGGCGAAAACCGTTTGATTAAACAGCTGCTTAGATTATCAGTACCAACATTCACATCAATTTTTTCGGCGCTGCTTCATCTAAAAAAGGTAGAAATTCCACCATCTAAAAAGGAAATCTTCAAATTAACCGCAGATGAATTTGACATCGATTACCCGGTTTTTGAAAAATTGATTAAATTGAATGAAAATGGTATCAAATTGAATAAAGAACAACTCAATCAATTAGTGGAACAATACATCCAACAAATCAGACAATTAACAAATATAGTTGACAAGTTATAGTTTAGGAGAGAGAAATGAGCAAAGGTTTAAAAATTTTTTTAATTGTTTTGGCAGTAATTATTGTTTTGATTTTCATCCTTTTTTCTTCAATTAAAGGTATTTACAATTCATTTGTAACTCTGGATGAGGGGGTTAACAATTCCTGGGCACAGGTAGAAACTGTATTGCAACGAAGATTTGATCTGATCCCCAATCTCGTTGAAACTGTGAAAGGTTATGCCAGTCACGAAAAAGAGGTGCTGACAGAAGTTACAAAAGCAAGGGCAAGTGTTGGAGGCGCTTCAACAATTAATGATAAAATTCAGGCAAACAATCAATTAACCAGCGCCCTGTCAAGATTGTTAGTCGTTGTAGAAAAATACCCGGATTTGAAAGCAAACCAAAATTTTATTCGACTGCAGGACGAATTAGCCGGCACAGAAAATCGCATTGCGGTTGAACGACGTCGTTATAATGACACTGTTAAAACATACAATCAAAAAATCAGAATTTTTCCCAACAACCTATTTGCCGGAATGTTTGGCTTTGAAAAAAGAGCATATTTCGAAGCGCCAAAGGAAGCGCAAGATGCCCCAAAAGTGGAATTTTAGTAAATAGTATCTAAACAATGAACTTCTTGCACATTGGGCAAAAAAAATTGAATTTAAAATAAGAGGGTTGGGAAGGTAATTTGGTAATAAGGAAATTGGGTAATAAAAAATAGATAAGTATTTTGAATTCCCAATTACCCAATAAACTAATTACCCAGTTACCTCATTGGCTCTGGCTTGTCCAGGTTAGGAAAAACAGTAGCAGAGGCAGTTGCAGTCAGGTTATTGTTCTCGCTTCAAGACTGTTTCTGCCACTGCTACTGCAACTTTACCCAAACTAATCATTCATAAAATAACGGCAACGGCAAGGACAATTAAATATGAGCGCCACTATATTAATCGTTGTTGCAATAATCTGTTTTGTTCTGGGTTACATCTTCTACGGCAGGTATGTGGCTGCAAAATTAGGCATCGATCCGACGAGAGAAACACCTGCCCATACAATGCGCGATAATGTGGATTACGTTCCTGCTAAAGCGCCGGTTTTATTGGGTCATCATTTTGCTTCCATCGCTGGAGCAGCGCCAATTATTGGTCCCATCGTAGCTGCAGTTTTTGGCTGGGTGCCTGTTTTTCTCTGGATAATATTTGGTAATATTTTCATTGGCGCAGTTCACGATTTTACTTCGTTGCTTGTCTCGGTCAGACACAAAGGTCAGTCCATTGGTAAAGTAATTGAAGAACAGATTGGGCAAAAAGGGAAGCAATTGTTTCTCATTTTTGCCTGGGCAACTTTAGTGCTGATCATTGCAGCGTTTGCCATCTTGGTAGCTAAAACATTCGTATCAACCCCGGCAGTAGCAACTTCATCCACACTTTTTATCGCGCTGGCAGTTTTGTTCGGATTTTCAGTTTACCGGATGAAAACTTCTTTAGCCGTGGCAACCATCGTTGGCGTTGCACTGTTATTAATTTGTGTTTGGTTGGGTGTAAAATATCCATTGACGTTGTCCTCTGATGCAGCACAATCCCAACAAATATGGTCGTGGATATTATTGATTTATATTTTTATAGCATCAGTAACCCCTGTCTGGATTTTATTACAACCCCGGGATTACCTGAATTCTTTCCTGCTGTATTTAGTCCTGATTGGCGCTTTTTTAGGAATTTTGTTCAAAAATCCGTCCATTGAATTCCCTGCCTTTACTCATTTCGTCGATCCAAAATTAGGATCCATGTTCCCGATTCTGTTTGTTACTGTCGCCTGTGGTGCAATTTCGGGATTTCATTCATTGGTTGCTTCCGGTACGACATCAAAACAACTCAATCGGGAAACTGATGCCAAGCCGGTTGGTTTTGGCGCAATGTTAATTGAGGGATTGCTGGCAATCATTGCACTCATCACGGTCGCAACATTATTGAAATCGGATTATGGAGCGCGGCTTTCTTCCGAAGGGCCAATCAGTCTCTTTTCAAACGGAGTCGGCAGTTTTGTTGAAAAATTAGGGATTCCCCTTGAAGCAGGAATAACCTTTGCCGCTTTGGCAGTCTCTGCTTTTGCGCTCACCTCGCTTGATACGGCTACCAGGTTAGGGCGGTTTACGTTTCAGGAATTTTTCCGATGCGAAGAAAAAACTCCGGTTCAGGATTTTTTAACAAACAGGTTCGTGGCTACTTTTTTTACACTGATCCCGGCAGGAATTTTAGCGTTATCCGGAAGTTACACAGCAATCTGGCCCATTTTTGGATCAGCCAATCAACTGTTGGCTGCGCTGGCATTATTGGCTGGCAGTGTTTGGTTGGCGAAAAAACAGCATAAAAACCACTTTCTCCGCTACCCGATGTATTTTATGTTTGCTGTAACTCTCTCCGCACTTTTGGTTTTAATTTACAAAAAGGTAAAATTACTAATAAGCTATTATTCAGCACAAAATATGGGCGAATCATTCAGTTTGGTAAGTACATATTTTTTGGCGGTGATTGGTATTGTGTTGTTTATTGTGGCGATCATTTTGGTTGTTGAGGCGTATAAGAAGTTAGCGAGATCGTAATCGTTTACCATCTGTTTTCTGATAAAGTCGCTCGTTCATAAAAGAACAGGAGAATATGGCGGAATGAGGGAAATTAGGTAATAAGGTAATTTGGTAATTAGGTAATTAGGAACTTATAAATCCACAATGGGCAAAGAATCAAAAAGACAGAAAAATGAATGACAGAAAAATGCCTTATTTTTTTGTCATCCATTTTTCTGTCATAATGGTTCTGGTTTGTTCAGATTGTGTAATTAATTTCAATAAAATTGATAAATTAATTATTACTGTCCTAACAATGAGCAAAGATAATATTGACATTGAGCATGAATCATGGTTACACTTTTCAGCTAAAAGATTGACAACCGCTTATGGCGATAATGAACCGGAATATTCTCTTGACCTCATCAAAAACAAGAATTCGGAGTATAAAGAAAGGTGTTGTAGTGCTTACGCTAATTCCACAATCAAATAGAGTTTGGTTCGCAAAACATTTCATAATAATTTCTGTACTGTCTTTATTAACATCTGGCTGCAGCATCCAAAAATTAGCTGTCCGTTCCATGAGCGGAATTTTGGACAACAGCATGTCTGCACTCTACGAAGAAACCGACCTTTTATTAGCAGAACAAGCATTAGCTTCCGATTTAAAATTGCTCGAAGGACTCATAAAAACCGATCCGGGAAATGAAAAATTATTATTGATGGCAAGCCAGGGATTTGGTGCTTATGCGCTCGGTTTTGTTGAAGATGAAAATTCCGAGCGGGCAAAAAATCTCTACTTGCGGGGAAAGGGCTATGGATTTAAAATTTTAAACAAAAATCCAAACTTTCAAAAATCCATTACCGGTTCAACAGAAGACCTGAAACAAGCCCTCGCTTCATTCAGTAAAAAAGATGTACCGGCTCTTTTTTGGACTGCCAACAACTGGGCAAACTGGATCAATCTGAATTTCAACAATCCGGATGCGCTCATCGATCTGCCAAGAGTTCAACTTTTAATGGAGCGGGTGCTTGAGTTGGATGAATCATATTTCTTTGGCGGTGCGCACCTGTTTTTTGCTACTATTTATGCTGTGCGCCCTCCCATTTTGGGGGGCGATATTAAAAAATCGGAATACCATTTTAACAGGTGTTTCAATTTCAGTAGTGAAAAATTTTTGCTTCCTTACGTCTATTATGCGCAATTTTACCTGACACGACAATTTGATGAGGATTTGTTTGTAAAGACATTGGAAAAAGTGCTAAACACACCAGGTGATATTTTACCAGGGCAGCAGTTGCCGAATGCGATTGCGAAAGAGAAAGCCAGGAAGCTACTAAATAACAAAGATGAACATTTTTAACGGAACGTCCGCCGTCTTTTTGGCGGATTGTCAATTGTTTTTGGAGATAGCTGATGAAAAAAATACCACTTATCATCCTTCTGTTGTTACTAACTAATACCCTTACATTTGCCCAAAAATACAAAATAAAATTCGCCAGCCTTGCCCCTGACGGTTCTACGTGGATGAATGTCATGCGTGAGTTGGATCAAACAATCAGGCAAGAAACAGGCGGTGAAGTCGGTTTCAAAATTTACCCGGGCGGTGTTGCCGGTGATGAAAAAGATGTGCTGCGCAAAATCAGACTGGGACAGCTTCACAGCGCCGGATTCACTGGTGTTGGGCTTGGTGAAATTTTCTCCGAAGTGCGTATTTTTGATTCGCCTTTTTTATTCAGGAATTATGAAGAAGTCGATTTCATTCAGAAAAAATTCTTTGATCAATTTGCAAAAGGTTTTGAGGAAAAAGGATTCATTTTATTGGGATGGGCTGATGTCGGATTTGTTTATGTTTTCTCAAACTCGCCTGTCAAAAAATTAGACGATATGAAAAAAGTAAAAATGTGGATGTGGGAAGGCGATTTTGTGGCTGAGGCAACCTTCAAAGCGTTGTCAATAAATCCCATTCCATTATCCGTCATTAATGTAATGACAGCGCTGCAGACAGGAATGGTAAATGGTGTTTACACTTCTCCCCTGGCAATGATCGCTTTGCAATGGTTCACCAAAGTAAAATACATGATGAAAATATCACTTGCTGATGCTGCCGGCGCTGTGTTGATTTCGAAACGAATGTTCAATAAACTGCCCCCGGAATATCAAAATATATTGAAAACAAAATCAAAAGAATATCTTACAAAATTAATGAAATTGAGCCGTGAAGATAATCAGCGCTCAATCGAGACGCTAAAAAAAAATGGTATCAAACTTGTTCCCGCGCCACCTGCTGAACAGATGTCACAATTTTATGAAGCCGGCAAAAAAGCACGCCGGATGATGGCGAAGAAACTTTATTCTTTAGAATTGGTGGAAGAAGTGGAAAAGTCTTTAATTGATTATCGCAAGCGGAGCCTAATTCCAAAATCCAAAATTCCAAATAATAAATCAGAAAATCTAAAAATTCCTAAATCCAAATAACAAACAAATCTCAAATTCTAATTTTTTAAACAAATTAGTGCCTGTCCGAAAACAAAGAAATTTTGAATTTTAACTGTCATTGCGAGGAGCGGAGCGACGAAGCAATCCCTTGATTTTTAAGAGATTGCTTCGCTCCTTCGTCGCTCGCAATGACAGCAAATATTTAAGTTAATTATTTTCCAGACAGCCACGAATTAGAGAACTTAATAGTCACAGCTTGAAATTTGAATTATTGATAATTGGAATTTGGCTATTGGAGCTTGGAATTTAAATTTTAAATATTTCATACAAACAAAATTATGAGATTTCTAAAAGCAATAAATAATTTTTTAGCAAAGATAGAATCTGCTTTTCTAATTATACTTTTAACAAGCATGATTTTGATTGCCTTTTTGCAGGTGATCTTAAGAAATTTTTTCTTAACTTCCATTCTCTGGGGCGATATATTTTTACGCCACCTTGTTTTATGGGTGGGATTCCTCGGTGCGGCATTAGCTACAAAAGAGAGCAAACACATCAATATCGATGCCCTTTCCCGAATACTCTCTCCAACGTTAAAAAAAATTACAGGATTTATAACAAACCTATTTGCGGCGATTGTCTGTTTTTTCCTCGCAAAAGCTTCCTTTACTTTCATCGGCTATGAAAAAGAGAGTCAAAGCACATTATTTGCGGATATCCCAACCTGGATTTTTCAGACCATTATTGTTTTTGGTTTTGGCATTATTATGTTCCGTTTCCTGATCCATGCAATCGAAAGCTTATTAGCGCAAAAGAGTTCGAGCCAGGAGGAGCCAACAGCATGACAGAAATTTTAATTGGTCTGGCTTTAATACTTCTGGCACTGTTTGGCGCGCCCCTTTTTACGGTGATCGCTGCGATTGCGCTTTTGAGTTTTCATTTTGCTGAGATCGATACTGCGGCTGTCATCGTGGAATTGTACCGTTTAGCCAGTGCACCAACTTTGATTGCCATCCCTTTGTTCACTTTTGCGGGCTATGTTTTAGCTGAAAGCAAATCACCCCAGCGATTGGTCGATCTTGCAAAAGCGTTATTCGGCTGGATGCCTGGTGGGTTAGCAATAGTGTCGCTGGTAACGTGCGCTTTTTTTACTGCTTTTACCGGCGCTTCCGGTGTTACAATTGTTGCATTGGGTGGTTTACTATACCCGGTTTTGCTCAAAGAAGGTTATCCCGAAAAATTCTCTTTAGGATTGCTCACATCTTCCGGCAGCCTGGGACTTTTATTCCCGCCAAGTTTGCCAATCATTCTTTATGGCTTAGTCGCCAATATCAGCATCGATCAACTATTCCTTGCTGGAATTTTACCGGGATTGTTACTCATAATTCTTTTGTCAGCTTATAGCGTCCGAAGAGGAACGGTAGCTGCCGTCCCTAAAACACCTTTCAATTGGAAGAATATTTTTATTGCAATCAAGGGATCGGCGTGGGAAATTCCATTGCCATTTATTATTATTGGTGGAATTTACAGTGGCTTTTTCACTGCCACTGAAGCCGCTGCTGTAACTGCATTTTACGTGCTGTTCATTGAAGTTGTTGTTTACCGCGACCTGCACCTATTCAAAGATGTTCCCAGAATTATGAAAGAGTCCATGCTGCTCGTTGGCGCTATTCTGATCATTTTGGGTTGTGCCATGGGATTAACAAATTATCTCATTGACGAACAAATACCGATGAAAATATTGGAATTCATGCGCACTTTCATCAGCAGTAAAATCGTTTTTCTCATGTTGCTTAATCTTCTCCTTCTTATCGTTGGCTGCATGATGGACATGTTCTCAGCCATTATCGTGGTCGTTCCGCTCATCGTTCCCATCGCTGCTGAATTTGGTGTTGATCCGGTACACCTGGGAATTATCTTTCTCGCCAATTTAGAGATCGGTTATTTTACCCCGCCGGTTGGATTAAATTTGTTCATCTCCAGCTTTCGCTTTAATAAATCAGTATTCAAATTATACGCTTCGGCGCTTCCCTTCCTTATTATTTATTTAATTGCTCTGATGATCATTACTTATGTGCCGGATTTGAGTTTGTGGTTGGTGAGGGTGTTTTAAGATGGTCTCCACCTTCAAGGTGGAGACCATTTATGCAACATTTTCTTATCCATACCGTAATCCTAATCAAACACCTCATAATTAAACCACAATAATTTTCAACCAAAATAAAAATTTCAGGAGGAACCGCTTTGAAAAAAACTACTATTCTATTAGCATTAATTTTAATGAATGTTACAGCATTCGCCCAATTGCCAAAATTCAACATGAAAGAAGTACGCTCAAAAATGATAGAGCAGAAACAAAAGAATTTTGAATTGATGAAAAAAGTTGAAAGTGAACGCACATCTAACCAGGAACAATATGACATCAAATATTATTCACTTGATTTGACGCCTGATCCAGTGACTTCTGTTCTCACTGGAAAAGTTCAAGTCGTGGGGCAAGTTGTTTCATCTTCACTTGATTTTGTTGAATTGAACATCATCGACAATATGGAAATTACCGACATTTATTTATCAGACACTCCCGAAACGAAACTCACCTACAACCGGAACAATCATATTTTAAACGTAAATTTAGAATCAAACTACACACAGGAGCAGCTATTTGATTTTACGGTCGAATACTACGGCGCCCCCTGGTATGGATTTGGATTCAACTCTCATCGTGGTGAGCCAATGATCTGGTCATTGAGCCAGCCATACGGTGCGCGCGCCTGGTGGCCCTGTAAAGATTTAGCCTCGGATAAGGCGGATTCGGTTGATATACGGGTAACTGTTCCTGAAGGATTAATCGTTGCATCCAATGGAACCTTAATGGAGCAGACAACTCAAGGAGGTAATACGACATTCTGGTGGCATGAAAAATATCCCATTATCCCGTATTTGGTCTCCGTTGCAATTCATCCATACACAGTAGAGTATGACGATTATATTTATAATGATGGTGCTGATACCATGAAAATTCATTTTTACATGTTTAGTGATAATGTAAACCGAAATAGAGAGATTAACCTGAAAGTCAAAGAAATGATCGCTTTCTTTTCTGATATTTTCGGACAATATCCTTTTGTCGAAGAAAAATATGGGCATGCCGATTTTTATGGCGGCGGCGCAATGGAGCATCAAACCTGTTCCAGTTTTTCATTTTGGAACGAATGGGTTTATGCACATGAATTGGCTCACCAATGGTGGGGCGACATGATCACCTGTGAGAACTGGCATCACATCTGGTTAAACGAAGGTTTTGCAACTTACAGCGAAGCTTTGTGGACCGAATATGTTTACAGGGATGTTTCCCCGGAAGGAGTCGCCAGCACCTATCAAATGCAGGCGAGCCACTATTTAGGGCCTGGTACGGTTTACGTGGAGGATCCACTGACTGAACCAATTTTTCATGGCGGTTTGAGTTATAATAAAGGTTCCTGGGTGTTACACATGCTGCGGCATATCGTTGGTGAAGACGCTTTTTTTGACATTTTGAAAACATATTATAATTCGGTTCACAAACATGGAACAGCAACTACTGAAGATTTTCAAGCGATTTGTGAACAGGTTTCAGGAATGGATTTGGAGTATTATTTTCAGCAATGGATTTATGAACCGGGTTACCCGATTTATGATTACGGTTGGACTTCAGAAATTCAGGGAGATGGCAATTACAAAATTTCCGGTTATATCGATCAGGTGCAAACCGATTACCCGCTATTCAAAATGCCGCTGGATATTTCAATTGTCTCCTTCGATACCGTGATAACGACTTACACGAAAATAATTGAAAACCAGACACATTCATTTGAGTATATTTCTGAAGATGAACCCTGGTTGGTTTTATTGGACATGGGAAATTGGGTTTTGAAAGAAGTCAGGGAAAGTTTTGAACCGGAAATTGTTTTCAGCAGTTTTTCAATTGATGATTCGAATGGCAATAACAATGGCAAATGGGATGAAGGCGAAACCATTAATCTTTCCCTTGAAGTTACAAATTTGGGGATCGATGCTGATAATATTTCCATAACTTTGTCATGCCCTCATGCAGCGGTTTCAATCGAAAATCCGACTGTGGAATTTGGCGATGTCAAACACCGCGTTGCCGTATCCAATAGTTCTTTACCTTTTGTATTGTCTCTTTCGGAAAATGTGCCCGGCGCCATTTCTCCGATGATTCTGCACATCACCGGTTCAAATAATTATTCAAATACGGACAGCTTTTATATTGAAATGGGAAGTCCACATATTTTACTTGTAGATGATGATAATGGCGCAAATTATGAAGAATTCTATAAACCATTATTAACAAATTCCTTCATTTATGCTTTGCCATGGGAAAATCAAATCACCGGCTTGCCGACCGATACCCTGGAGAATTTTGATACGATTATTTGGTTCACCGGCGATGATAGAAATACAACCCTGACGCAGGCAGAGCAGGCGTTGCTTAAAAATTTTCTGGACGGCGGTGGTAAATTATTACTTTCAGGACAAAATATCGGTTACGATCTAATTGAAGATGGAACCTATGAAGATTCCCTGTTTTATGCAAATTATTTGAAAGCAGAATATACCAGTGATAAAGCCGAACCAATCATGCTGCTCGGAAATCCTGATGATGCAAATATGTTAGGAACATTCATCAATTTTAATGGTGGCTATGGCGGCGCTGCTAACCAGGATTCACCGGATATCATCAAAGAAATTGAGCCTGCCGCACAAATGTTGAAGTATTTGCCTTCCCAGGAAACTGCCGGTGTAAAATATATAAATGAATCATCCGGTTCCTTCCTTATCTACTTACCATTTGGAATTGAAGGTATTGCAGGACCTTATGAACACAGCGCAAATGAATTTATGAGCAAATGTATGACTTGGTTATCAGGCACTACAGATGTTAAAAAAGATATTTCACAGAATAAGGTTCCGAAACAATATAGCCTGGGACAAAATTATCCCAACCCGTTTAATCCATCAACAGTGATAAATTATAAGCTGCCGGAAAAGACCGAAGTGTTGTTGACCATTTATAATTTGCTGGGACAAAAAATTATTACTTTGCTGCAAGCTGTACAACCGGCAGGTTCTTTTCATGTAACATGGGATGGAAAAGATAGTAAAGGTTTGCAAGTTGCTGGTGGTGTTTATCTGTATCAATTGAATACGAATAATTTTTCAAAAACTAAAAAGATGGTTTTGGTCTATTAAGGACAAATGTCCGCTTGGTTGTTTGTTATTTTCTATTGTAATTATAAATCCAAATAACGCAATAGCCACGAAGACACAAGGGGGTAAACCCATAAGTTCGGAAAATAAAATAATTGAAAACAATCAAAAGAGTATTATTATAGCAAAATGATTAATAGCAGAATAATTATAGTAAATAATATAATTTCATAAGATACAATATGTTAATGATTAAGTATTTTAATCTATTATCATAGTTGTCGATTTGCATGCTGACAATGCAATACTATTCATTTTTTATCTTTTTATTATTCTGCTACAAATTATTCTGCTATTTTAGAAATGAAAACGAAAACCTAAAATTATGCTTTAAAATTAATGGCGCCTCTTCATAATGAAGGGGCGCCTTTTTTATTACTTGGTCTAAAATTGAAGATAGCTATTTCATCAACGCCATTTTTTTAGTACAAACAAACTCCCCGGCTTTGATCCGGTACAAATAAATTCCTGAAACCACTTTACTACCCATTTCATTGCAGCCATCCCAACGGACTGTATGGTAACCGGCTTCCCGTACCCCGTTCTCTAAAATTTGCACCAGTTGTCCACGTATATTAAACACTGAAATTTTAACGCGGCTTATTTTCGGTAGTTGATAATTTATTATTGTCTCAGGATTAAAAGGATTGGGATAATTCTGGTGAAGTATAAGCGATTGAGGCAGCATTTTATTATTTCGTACTATCCCTGTTTTTAATAACAACCGGTTGTAAAGATTTGCAAAAGGGGATAAAGCGATCTTCTGCTCATCAGTGTCTCTGCGAATAAGCCCGCAAAATCTCAAATACTTATCCAGTTCCGGGCCGCCGCTGCCGAAATTTTCCGGCGCGGTCAGGTTAAAATAGTAAAATCCATTAATGCCATTTTCCACAGACGAAGTTAGCGCGGTTTCGATGTATTCCTGTTGCCTGTTTTCGGAGAAGTACATGGCATCATCGGTTAGAAGAATACTGTCGGGGGGATCGTCTGTTTCTATGCCGGGATAACCTGTTTCCAGCAGCCAGACCTGCTTGTCCGGATAATCGAGCCCTTTCAAAACGCGCCTGATTGCCCAGACATATTCTCCCACACTGAAGCCAAGCACAGGCAGCGCTGATGACAAATTGGGATAATAATTGAAACCAACAATATCCAAATCATCTACCCACCGTTCCAGCGAAGACATGAAACCTAATATATGCAGCCCGGTAGTTATTTGTGCAGTTGGATCTTCGCTGCGAATGGCATCCACTAAAATAGCCCAAACCCGGTCTCTGAAATCTGCATCCAACCAGAGATCGCCTTTGCGCCACCATTCGGGGAAAGCGGCGGTCCAGCCGGCAGCATTTAATTCATTTTCTGCCTGCCAAACATCCACTTGATTAGCAAATCTCCTGACAGTAGCCAATGCATAAATTTTTAAATTATAAAGATATTCATTACCGCTTACTCCCACAAAGCCATCAGCAGGCTCCCAGTCAGGAGTTGCGGGAGCAATTATTTTACCATTTTCAGTAAGCGGCAGTCCGTCCTGCAATCCCATACCGAGAAGCATAAATGGTGTTAACTCCCTGGCAAACCCGTTATCCAATATATTTTGGACATTTGCAAATCCTGTGGTATCCCAATGTTCACTATCTGCAAGAAAACTTTCGACCTGGTCAGGCGTGATATCAGCCGGATCCAGATCTGCCCCTAAGTAAGCTTTCTTTTGGACATTTTTCCAGCGCGTTTCGATACGGTAACCGTTAATATCCAACTCATCCATTATTCCAAAAGCGGCATTTACACGTTGCGATTCATCCCATTCCGTGTGCCACATAAAGCCCCGTTGCAAACTCCAATAGATGAAACTGAAACCACCACTTGTTAGCCGGGAGCCTGCAACCTGTTCCGGTTCGATGTTAATAAAAGCGGTTGGATTTTCCGTGGTGCCCAACAGAAAGTTGATCTCTTCAACGAGTTGAACGATTCCCTGGTTTGTATCATATTCGGTGTACAGAGCCATATCCAGCGGAAAACTTTGCAGCGCTGCAGACAATAATTCAGGATCATCGATTCCCAGGGAGGCGATCGGATTTAAAAAAACAAACAATTCATCGGAAACAAGCGTTTCAAACATCACTGCCAGCTCATTAAGATATTGTTTTGCTGCATCATTTAGCCCCGCTACAAGTATGCCCGCTAATGTCGGACACAACACGCCGCCGCTATCACTCACAAGAATAACCGGCTCTATGATTTCCGGTTCATTCAGATCTATTTGAAATTGTCCGGAATCAAACTCTGCCACACCGCCGAAGCGTAATCCCATGTTTAATACATCGATGTCGAACCGGCAGCCGTAGCCATAAGCAATCATGTTCAAACTATCCAGCACAACAGTTCCCTGAAAGTCGTTTACGCCGGTGCTGTCAACCTCGTAAGCAAGGCGAATATCTTCGGGCAGATAAAAATCGGTAATTGTAAGACCATACTCTTGCGCCAGGCTGTCAATGAAAGAAGTCAAATCAAAACTGTCCATGGCAACATCGTACCACTCCTGAACCGCCCTGTCCACGAAATCTTGTTCCATATTGTGTTTATGACCATTCATTTTGAAAGCGAAGGAGGAAACATCTTCAGCGGAAAAAGCAGCCGAAACACATAAGGAAAGCGCTATAAAAATAGTTACAAGAAGCTTTGTTGTGTTATTCATTTTGCTTGTCCTCCTGAATTTAAAGGTTAAGGTGGCTGGATAAAATAATTTATCCATTTCATTTTTTGATTATATTTTATATCAATATAGTATTACCAGTTGAATCCTTGTTTTTTATGCAAGAGTTTTTTAAATCCAAATCAATATACTCATACAACGAAAAGGCTGAGGCGAAGGCTAAGGCGGAGCAAGGTATAAGATTAAAGGATTAAGGATCTTTTTTCTTCCTTCGCCTTTGCCTCAGCCTTTGCCTGCACTTTAGTGCGCTATAGTATTACAAGTTCAATCTTTGTTTTTTGTGCAAAAGTTTTTAAATCCAGATCAATATACTCATACAACGAAAAGGCTGAGGCGAAGGCTAAGGCGGAGCAAGGTAGAAGATTAAAGGATTAAGGATTTTTTTTCCTTCGCCTTCGCCTCAGCCTTTGCCTGCACTTTAGTGCGCTGGGTTAATCTGTTTATGCTGTCCATCACTAAGGTTTACGTCTTTTGGTAAAATATCTTTTTCGTTAGTTTTTAAAATTTTCCAGAGTTTTTTTTTAATTCATTATACATTTTAGGCAAGGATTTTTTTATTTTATTCAATCCAAGTTTTTCAATATGATATCTGATTGTACGCCCTGATACATCTAATTGACATTGATTTTTTAATTGCTGTGCAAGCGCTTTTCCTGTTGTTTTTTG
>JADHVV010000047.1 GCA_016783825.1 Candidatus Zhuqueibacterota bacterium
ATTAGTGTCCGTCCGAAAAAGCAGTCATTCCTGTTGAAGCGAAGCGTAGTACCGGAATCTCTTACTTATACAAAGGAGATTCCGGCACAAAAAATCGCCGGAATGACAAAACAAGCATTTTTCGGACAAACACTAATTATAATATTCATTTTTATGATTATTTTGACTTGTTCAGATTTTCAGGATGAAGATTTTGAAATATCCGCCCTGGATGCAAAGGCTTGTGAACTTCTTGCAAAACCGGACAGCTCCAGTATTAATTTCCTGCTGCCTTCAATACAAGATTTTGATTCAATCCTGACAAATACTATAATTTTTGAAAACGTGATTGGAGTTTTCGATTCTCTCGACCAAAGAGAGTTGGTCGTTTCTGCGATGGATACAGGAAAATATGTTTTATTATTTTTGCCTGGCATCGATACGAATTATGTCGCCTTAATTGTAGAATCGAGTGATATTGTTATTTATCTTGATGATTTTGTCCAATTAAACATGATTGATTTGGATGGCAATTTTGTTGAACCAACAGACACAACCATTCCTTTGGAAACTGTTTTTTACACGATAATAACCGAGCCGGAAACTTCTGATATAAATTGCACAAATTTAAAAGGGAGGTCTGTTTACAAATTGGCTGACAAAAAATATTTGCTGCAAATAATTTGTATGGATCAGATGGAATCTGCTGGTTTTTTTGCTTTGGTTGTTTTGGAGGAGTAAATATAGACATGTTTGCCGTTTTATGGAAGTAAAAGATATGAATAAAATACTATCAGAGGACAATGTCTTGGTATAAACACATTTGGATATATAAGATTTTATCACATGCTAATCGATTAGCTTATGAGTATCTTATATTGCATAGATAGGCAAAAATACACTTGATTTTTTAATGAAAATTTAATACTTTTAAAGAAATTTAATTTAAAATATTTGAATGTTCGTATAGTTTGAAAATTATTATAATATGAATAAAATTGATAACCTAAAAAAAGTTGATTGGGACTTTGCACAAGCAAAAACAAATGGTACAACACACTCATTTCACCCATATCCTGCTAAATTTATTCCCCAGATACCACTGACACTAATAAAGGAGCTTAGCTATAAAGGTGATACGGTTTACGATCCATTTTTGGGCAGTGGTACAACCTGTGTAGAAGCTAATGCCCTTAATAGAAATGCTATTGGTAATGATGTAAATGAATTGGCAGTATTAATTTCAAAAGTAAAGACTACACCAATTGATATTGAAAAAATAAGATCGCTTAATTCAATGATAAATAGAACGTTTATAAGAATTGAGCAATTTTATGATATTCATTATGAAAAAATCAAGATTGAAAAACCAACAATTGTAAATTTGGATTTATGGTTTTTAGATTTTGTAATTGATGAATTAGTAATTATAAAAGATGAAATTTTAAATCTACAAGATGAAGATTTAAGAAATTTTTGCTTAATTGCATTATCTGGGATTATAGTAAAAGTATCGAGACAAGATAGTGATACAAGATATGTAAGAGTAGAAAAAAAAATAGAAAGAAAGGACGTTTTTGATAAATTTGTTAAACAATTAAATAAGAATATTGAGTTGATGAAAAAATGTTATAATAGCTTAAAAATGGGTGAAACTACAGTGAAAGTAGCTGATACAAGAATTGAGGGGATATTTGAAGAGAATTCAGCTGATTTGGCAGTTACTTCGCCTCCGTATCCGAATGCATATGATTATCATCTTTATCATAAATATAGACTGTTTTGGTTAGATATGAATCCGCGTGATTTAAGAAAAAATGAAATCGGTGCACACGCAGATTATTCGAAGAAAAATGGTCATACTGAGTTCGATTTTAAAAAGGATATGGAAAAAAGTTTTAAGACAGTGAGTAAAATTCTTAAGAAAGATAAATATTTCGTTTTTGTGATAGGGGATTCAATACTAAAAGGTAGAAATATAAAAAATAATGAATTATTAAGAGAAGTTTCTGAAAACACCCCGTTTAAGTATATTTCAGAATTTTCTCGGAATCTTAACCTGCGTAAAAAGTCATTTAATCCAAAAATCGGTAATATTAAAACAGAAAAAATTTTAATTTTTAAAAATATAAAATAATATGAATGAATATCAAATCTACTTTTCAAAATATAATCTTAGAGATTATGAAAAAGACATCGCAATCAGTGAAATCAAGAGTATTGTTCCTACAATAACTGAGAATAATATAAAAAATGACAAGATTATATTGAGCACTGAAAAAAAAATAGAAGAAGATAAGTTAAAGAGGCTTACTTTTTTTTCTGAATATTCCTTTAAAAATTCTAGTTGTATTGAAAAAAAAATTGTAACTAATCAAAGTATTTTAGAAAATTTAAAAGATTTACCTGATGAAGTATTAACGTCCAACCTAGTTTTTAAAATTCGACCCAATAGTACAAGAGAAATACGATACCTAACCCATTCATTTCATGAGTATAAAGGGAGGTTTTATCCACAATTAGCAAAATCATTTATGAATTTCGCTAATTTAAAACCGGGAGAAATTGTCCTCGATCCCTTTTGTGGAAGTGGTACCACATTAGTCGAAAGTTTTCTGTTTGGTGCTAATGCGATCGGTGTGGATATTAATCCGATAGCATATTTATTGACCAAAGCAAAAATAAGAAGTTTTTATATTTCTATAGATGAGCTATTGAAAACAAAATCTTTTTTTGAACAAATCCATTTAACAAATGATTTTGATTATAATATTGAGAGTTTCTCACATGCTCTCGATATTGAATATTTACTTCGATGGTTTCCAAAAAGAAATTTGAAACAAATCTTGTTTTTATTAGAACAGTTTTCATTGCAGGAAAACGAAGATATTCAATTTTTATTAAAAATTACATTGAGCAATATATTTCGTGATTTTTCTAACCAAGATCCATCACAGTTAAGAATTAGGCGAAGGAAGACTCCTCCACCGAGGAATTTGATTGAAAGATTTAAAGCCGACTTAACTTCTAATATACAGTCGCTTATTAAATTTCAAAAACTAAATTTTCTAAATTTTAACGCAGAAATAAAAAATTATTTGGGCGATGTTAGAAGTTTGTCGAGTTCTACAGGCATCTGTAGTAGCTCTATTGATTTAGCAATAACATCTCCTCCATATGCTACAGCACTTCCTTACATTGATACCGATAGATTGTCATTATATGTATTTGGTTATACACAAAGAGATAGTTTCAGAAAATTAGAAAACAGTTTAATTGGTAATAGAGAAATAACTAAGAAAAGTCGTGAATTGTTGGACACTGAACTCGAAAAAAATTTTACTACTTCTATATTACCAAAAGAAATAATAAAACTCCTTGAACGAATATATTATTTGAATAAAAATTCGAATGTTGGTTTTAGAAGAAAAAATACAGCTGCACTTTTGTTCAAATATTTCATTGATATGGATCAATCAATGAAACAGATGCACTCTGTTCTTAAGCTCAATAAATATTATTTTATGGTAATTGGTAATAATAGAACTACCGCAGGTAATGAAGAGATCAGTATTCCGACCGTCTATTTTATAGGTTTAATCGCTGAAAGTAATGGATTTAAATTGTATAAAAAAATAGATATGACAGTTCAACAATCTTATATGATACATTCTAAAAATGCAATAAATTCAGAATCAATACTAATTTTAGGGAAAAAGTAAAATGGATTTGAAATTAATTACTCACGAGCAACCTCTTGGTATTGAAATTTCTAATTCATTAAATTCTAATAGATATAAAAACTTTAAAATGGCCGTTGCTTATGCTAAGAATTCTGGTATTGGTAGATTACATAATGACTTTAAAAATTTTACAAATAATGGTGGCAATATTGACGCTGTAATTGGAATTGATCAAACAATCACTTCTTACCAAGCATTAATCAATTTATTAACTTTTACCGGTCAAAATTTATTTATACATCACGACAAAGGCCCAACTTCTTTCCATCCTAAATTATACTATTTTGGCAATGTCGAAATAGAAAAAGTCATCATTGGTTCTTCAAATCTAACTGCAGGGGGATTATATTTAAATTACGAAGTGAATGTAGATATCAATTTTAATAATTCTGATACTTCGAATAATTTTAGAAATCAAGTAGATGATTATTGGAACAAATTAATAAGTAATACAAATACTAAAATCGCAGATCTAAAACTTTTAAATGAGTTGCTTGAATTAGGTTCATTACTAAATGAAAATAAGCAAAAATCATTCAAAAATTTAATTGCAAAAATTTCTAAAGTTCCTTTTTCATCACAATCCCGACCTAAATTACCTGAGTTGAGTACTCAACTTCAAACTGAAGTTCCTATTCTTAAAAATTCATTTTCAATGTTATTGTCAAAATTTGATGTCAGTGATCGAAGCCAAGATCCCGTAATTTTAATTCCTATAAGAGCACTACAAAAATATCCAAACTTTTGGAATTGGCCAAGTTTTTATACTCTATCTGGATCGGGATATCCTGAATTATATGTTCATACCTCAATTTTTTATGATGGTATTGAAAAGAAAAATCACACAGTACGACTTTATTACTATGATAAGAAAAAAGAATTTAGACTTCAGTGTGAGCCAATAAAAAGAAATGGCAAGCAAGGAGATATTATCTTAATTGAAAAGAATGAGCTCAAACCTTTCGATTTCAAAATTACATTAATTCGTCAAGATTCATCTTCCTACGACCGCTTACTTCCAAAACTTACAGAAGAAGTTAGTCCAGTAAAGAAATATACTTATTTTTAATTGAAGTATTTTCAAGATATGATGTTAGTTGGTAGGTTTACTTTAACATAAAAGCTCTAAAAAAGTAAACCTGACACGTCCTTATTTTTTTGGAGATAAAGCATGAAAAATAAACCATTACATATTTTTATTTTCCTTTCAGTGATGGCTTCACTCCCCATCTCAAAAGCCCTTCCTCAAACCAAACTCGCCCAAACAGGTTTCCAGTTTTTAAGTGTGGGAACCGATGCGCGGGCTTCGGCAATGGGGGAAGCGTTCAACACAATGGAGGGTGTTTCCAGCGCTTTATTTTACAATCCGGCAGGATTGGCGCGAATGACTTCTTTTTTAGACGTTGCTGTCAACCACACCGGTTGGATCGTTGATATTAACCATTATGCGTTTTCATTGGCTCTGAATCCAAAGCAGGGTAAATATGGCGTGTTGGGAATTAGTGTTATGATGGTGGATTACGGTGAATTGCAGGGAACAATGGTCTGGGGAAATTCTTCAGGTTTTATCGATACGGAAATCATGAATCCGTCAGCAATGGCTATCGGACTTGGTTACGGAAGAGCGCTGACCGATAGATTCAGCGTCGGTGGTCAAATCAAATATGTAACGCAGGCTTTCGGCAAAAGTGTTATTCCCAATGAAGAAGTGAGAAAAAACATAGCCGGTGCCATCGCTTTTGATTTTGGCACAATTTACCGGACAGGCTTTAAGAGCCTGGCTTTTGGAATGTCGGTTCGAAATTTTTCAAAAGAATTGAAATTTGAAAAAGAAGGTTTTCAACTACCGTTGACTTTCAAAATCGGCGTTTCGATCAATGCATTTGATTTTGTAAAAGTTGATCAGGACAATCATTCACTACTCGTCCTGTTGGATGCGTCTCACCCCAGGTCTTACCCGGAACATATCAATCTTGGCGGTGAGTATGTTTATAAAAAAATGTTTGCGCTTCGGCTTGGCTATGTCTCCGGTCAGGAAGAATATGGCATGACAATGGGATTCGGATTAAAGGGATTTGGATTGTCTGCAAATTATTCATATACTCCTTTTGGCGTATTCCAAAGTGTACAGAGATTTACAATTTGCTTCTCAAAATAGTTTGATTTTTTCTGACCATATACTATGGAGAACAATTCCATGAAAAAGATTTTAATGTTATTGATTGTTTCCTTTTTATTTTATTCAAATATTATGTTCGCCGGCATCACAGGAAAAATTACCGGACGCATAACCGATGCGGAAAGTGGTGAGCCGCTCGTTGGCGTCAATATTTTGATTAATGGCACACAATTAGGTGCAGCGACCGATTTAAATGGAAATTATGTTATTTTGAATATCCCACCCGGCACTTATACATTAAAAGTAACAATGATTGGTTATGCCAAAGTAACGGCAACAGATGTGGTGGTGGTGATAGATTTAACGACAACGTTTAACTTGCAAATGTCCATGGAAGTGATGGGAATGGACGAAGTAGTGATTGTGGCTGAACGTCCCATTGTGGCAAAAGATATTTCAGCAAGTCAAATGAATATTGGTGCTGACATAATCGAAAGTCTGCCGGTTCAACGCATGGATCAGGTGATTGGGCTGCAAGCCGGCGTTGAAGAAGGCATGGAAGTTCGCGGCAGCAGCGCCCGGCAATCAGCAGTGATGCTTGATGGTTTTACATTAAACGATGAGCGTTCCAATGCACCTTTCACTGAAATCAGTTTGAGCTCAATCAAAGAGATTCAAATTCAGACCGGTGGTTTCAATGCCGAATATGGTAACGTGCGTTCCGGGATCATCACTGCTATTACCAAAGAGGGTGATCGGAATCGTTATCACGGAACTGTTTCTTACCTTTTTCGACCGGCTGGACAGAAACATTTCGGCTCATCACTTTATGGCACGGATACCTATTTTACCCGACCTTACACCGATCCGGCAGTATGCTGGGAGGGAACGCAAAACGGCGCCTGGGATACAGAGACGCAACGACAATATCCCATTTTTGAAGGCTGGAGCGCTGTTTCTGAAAAAACGTTGCAGGACAATGATCCAGCCAACGATCTTACACCTGAAGGAGCGAAACGTTTATGGGAGTGGCAGCATCGTCGTCAGGGAGACATAACAAAACCGGATATTTACTTTGATGGCGGATTTGGAGGCCCCGTTCCGATTATTGGAAAGAAACTAGGCGATCTTCGATTTTTTGCCACCTACAAACAGGATCGCGAAATGTTTATCGTCCCGCTCTCACGGGATAATTATGGAACTAATAGTACGCAATTAAAACTTGTCAGCGACATCTCCCAATCCATGAAACTGATTTTCACCGGCATGTATGGTGAAATCCATTCTGTCTCACCTTACAGCTGGACAACAACGCCAACAGGGTGGGTTTTGAGAACGCCACAGGATGTTGTCAGACAAATATCCGGGGGGGTTGGTAATGCGGTTTTATACGTACCGGGGCATTACAGTCCGAGTTCCATTTACCGGAATATG
Source organism: Candidatus Zhuqueibacterota bacterium (assembly GCA_016783825.1). Taxonomy (GTDB): domain Bacteria; phylum Zhuqueibacterota; class Zhuqueibacteria; order Thermofontimicrobiales; family Thermofontimicrobiaceae; genus Nigeripontimicrobium. The sequence goes on from JADHVV010000047.1 coordinate 7,276, forward strand.
ATCGGTGTAAAATTTACCCATGTGTTGAGTCCAAAAACGTTTTATGAGATCAACCTGCAGAATAACATCAACAGGTATTCAACTTTCCAGGTTGCTGACCGTGATACCTCCAGGGTGTATGAGACTGTGTCCGGGTATTTTGTTGACGAGGCACCCTATGGCTATTGGGGCTACGGCGGCAACTCGATTGGTGATAACATGCGAATCGGCGGTTGGATGAATTTAGGTCGTGACCGAAGCGTCAATTCGACTACTTCTTTACGATTTGATTACACCAGCCAGGTTAATTTTCGGCACCATGTGAAAACCGGTTTGCACATCGTGTATAACGATTTTGCCATTCGCTCATCAACAGTAAATCCATCAATGAGCACCTGGAACCGTGATATGATTTATGATCAATTTCCGTTTCGGATCGGGGCTTATATTCAGGATAAATTGGAGTTTGAAGGATTTGTCGCCAATGTCGGACTGCGGTTGGATTATTCTGATGCCAATGGTGATTATTATGATTTGGCTATCTATGATCAGTTTTACCAGGAAGGAATTGGCGCTGCTCTCGAGTCAGAAGCGCCAACAAAGGAAACAAAAAGTCATTTTTATTTGAGTCCCCGGCTTGGCATTTCTCACCCGATTACGGTCAATTCAAAGTTGTATTTTAATTACGGTCATTTTTTCCAGGAGCCGGCATCATCTTATCGATTCAGAATTCAGCGCGAATCAAACGGTTTGGTAACCTATCTTGGCAATCCCAATTTGAAGTTGGAGAAAACTGTTGCTTACGAGGTTGGGTATGAACAGAATTTGTTCGACGTGTTTTTGCTTCGGTTGGCAGCCTATTACAAAGACATCACCAATCAGCCGAACTGGGTCTATTATCAAAATTTTAACAGCGCTGTCCAATACCAGAAAGCTGAAAATAATGATTATGAAGACATCCGTGGTTTTGAGTTAACATTGACAAAAAGAGCCGGTCGCTGGTTGACTGGATTTATCAATTATACTTATCATGTGGAAACTCACGGCTATTTTGGTTTGGAGAATGTTTATGAAGATCCGCTCGAACAGCGTAAATATTTGAAACAAAATCCCTATTTGGAGCGCCCCCGGGCACGACCTTTTGCCAGGGCAAATATTGATCTGCATAGTCCGACAGATTTTGGCCCGCAAATGTTTGGCTTTTATCCTTTTGAAAAACTTTATTTAATATTCCTGGCTGAATGGAGAGCCGGAAGATATGAAACCTACAATCCAAACCAAATCCCCGGCATTGTGGATAATGTTCAGTGGCAGGATTATTATAATGTCGATCTTCGTTTCTCAAAAGTGATAAATTTTGCCGGGCTTGATATTCAATGTTATTTGGATGTAACCAATGCTTTGAACTTAAAATACATGGTGGCAGGTCTGATGGATTATAAAAATTATGCCGGATTTTCAGATGTGTATGATTATGAAGATTATTTGGCATCATTACATTTTTCATGGGAAAAAGGGGAGCAAAAAGGAAATGACCGGGTTGGCGAGTATAAAAAAGATTATATTGATATGCCGAATTTAAAGAACCTGCTTTTTCTAAATCCAAGGAGTATTAAATTTGGGATTAAGATGAGTTTTTAAATATATGAGTGCACAAAATAAACCGCCAATTACGCGAATTTCGCGAAATTAAATTGGCGTAATTGGTGAAATTAGCGGTTCAAATATTTAATTAAAACTGACAAGGATTTCACAATGTCAAAAAAAATACAAAACATTATTTCTTCCAGGTTGATTTTAATATTTGCTCTATTTGTCGTGCCACACCTGTTTGCACAGGTACCGGCAACTGCCAAGAAGTACATCCGTATCGGTTCCTTTCAAAGTCATTTTTCAGCTTATGGTTCCGAACGTGCCTGGAACAACTCGTATTACGAAGGGCTTATCTGGCCGGCTGATTATCTTGATCAGGATAATGCTGTTATAAAACGTACCTGGCTGGCAGCGCAGGATTTTACTGATGAGAATGACTATCACTGGGAAGCTTACGCTATCTATTTTGCAAAAAGTTATGTGGGCGAATCCCTGTTCCCAATGGAGCTCAAACAAACCGCAAAATTTGAAGCGCCGACGGTTTATGTGGATCGCCAGAATATCACTTCCATCTATGCAAATGATGTGGATGAAATCAACCCGGATCAAATTCCTGATCGAATTGTAACCAATGTCGTCAACACTTCACTCGGTCTGACAATGACGCGCCGTATTTTAGCTTTCAGTCAGCAATATCATGATAATTATTATATCAAAGAATTTATTTTGACGAATACCGGCAATATCGATTATGACGATGAAATTGAATTATTTGCATCGCTAAAAGGTGTTCGGGTAAGCTGGGGGACGCGATACAGCGTTTGCAAAGAAGGGGCTCGAAAAATTGGAGATGGACAATCCTGGGGAAAACATACCTGGGTTACCAGAAGAGGAGAAGATTACCCTGATCACGCTTCGGAGATAATAACCGAAAATAATCCAATTGTTCAGTGGCTGCGCACTGGTTTTAGCTGGGCAGGTCAATCAGCGAGAAATTCATTTGATAATTTAGGCGGCCCCGATGTGAATGGAGCCGGTCGGCTCTGTGCACCCCAGCATGCAGGAATAGTGAGTCTGCACATCGATAAGAGCGCAACGGATAATTCAGATGATCCCGATCAACCAGTAGTATTGGGTTGGCACGCCGGGGATGAACGACCGAATATCGGTAACATGACACCGTCTGATGCGCCAAGCATGATTGAATTATACGATATGATGAGCGGTAATCCTTATAAAGGTTTGGGTGGTACAGATCGCATGGATGAGACCTACCTTGAATCTAATCCCGACCCGGGTACTGTCCATAATGATGCTGGTGGTACAAATTTGTGGATCAGTTATGGACCGTTTGATTTGGAACATGGCGAGAGCATCAGGATTGTTGAAGCAGAGGGAGTCAATGGGATCAATCGGCAGATTTGCGAGGAAGTAGGATTTCGCTGGAAAAAAGCGTATGATGACCCATCTGATTCTGGCCCGTTCACTTTACCGGATGGTTCAACAACAACGGATAAAGACTTGTATAAAAATGAATGGTTTTACACTGGCAAAGATTCGATAATGTTGACTTTTGGAAGGGCCAAGCGCAATTTTGATATGGATTATCAAATTCCACAGCCGCCTTTGCCTCCGCCTGTGTTTGAAGTGAATTCCGGTGGCAACCGCATTACGCTCTCCTGGGTTGCCAGTCCATCTGAAAGTGATCCTGATTTTGCTGGTTACCAGGTTTACCGGGCAGTTGGAAAATTTGATACAACCTATCAAAAAATCGCTGATGTAGGCCCCGGCACGACATCTTACGATGACACCACACCAGTGCGCGGCTATTCCTATTATTATTACATTATTGCTTACAATGACGGATCAAATAACACCACGGGGGAGGCAAATCCAATTGGCTCGTTGCACAACAGCCGATTCTATACACGAACCACTGCCCCAGCCTACCTGCGGCGTCAGGCTGGTGAAGCGTTGGCAGATATCCGGGTTGTGCCAAATCCGTATAACGTTAGTGCAAGGGATGTACAATATCCCGGTGATGAAGTGAATAAGCTGATGTTTTTAAATATCCCGGGAAAGTGTACCATCAAAATCTATACGGAACGTGGTGATTTAATCGACACAATTTTTCACGACGATGGCAGCGGTGATGAAGAATGGTATTCGCTCAATTCATCCCGGCAGCGAATTGTGAGTGGTTTGTATATCGCCTATTTTGAAACTCCGGATGGTAAGACTGCATGGCGAAAGTTTTTGGTCATCCGGTGATAAATGGAATTGAAACTTCAGATTAGCGGGGAAAATAGGTCAAGGTCAAGGTTGAGATCAAGAAATAATTTTTCTTGACCTTGATCTTGATCTCGACCTTCTCTGACTTGCGTTAAAATAGAAACGGCAAAATAAGGAGTGCATCATTGAATAAAAAAATAAGTTTAATTTTAGGGATGGTTTTGCTAACAATTTTTCTGTTTCAATGTGAAAAAGAAAAACCAACAAGCCTGTTCGATCCTGATCACATCAGCAATCTCACACCGGTGATTACAGAGATTACGCCTCCCAACAGCGCATTAGCAGGGATTGTTGAAATTACCATTTCCGGCGCTAATTTTTCACCGGTTGCAAAGAATAATTTTGTTTACTTTGGTAAAACAAAAACAGCAGTCTTGAGCGCCACCGATAATCAGCTAATTGTACAAAGCCCGCCTATTGTTCAGGATTCATTGGAAGTAAAAGTGGCGGTTCTCGACGCTGACTTGTTTAGCAATATTCTATTTTACAGCCTGGTACAACCGGTTTGGGAACACGGCGATTATGGTGAATTTGACGAACCTGCTGTTATTGCGTGTGATAATGAAGAGAATTTGTATGTGGCAGTTGCTCGTGCGAAACGGATCGATAAAATATTACCCAAGGGTGTCAGGGAAACTTATGCATCGATGAGTTTTTCAATTCCCACTGGCATTAAAATGGGGCCTGAAGGAATATTGTATGTCGCCCAAAAATCGAAAAATATTCATTGTGTGTTGCCTGGCAATACCGAAACGCAAAAGATATTCAGGGCTCCCGGAAAAGTCAATGATTTTGACTTCGCAGAGAGTGGTGTGATTTATGGCGGCGGGGATGGCGACAACCTTTACCTCATCGATCCCAGTGATAGTTCAACTGAAAAAGTGGCGGAATATACGGATATCAACATTCGCACTGTTCGTGTGTTTGATGGCTGCGTTTATGTTGGTGGTAAAGAAAATGAAACAGGCAAACAGTATATCTGGCGTAATCAAATTTTAGCAAATAATGAATTGGCAGAAAAAGAAATCTATTTTGATTGGAGCGAAAAAGTTGATCCCGATTCCGGTGTTTTTGCTTTAACCTTTGCCCAGGATGGAGATATGTACATCGGCACAGACAAAAGCGAAGCAATTTTTGTGGTTCATCCGGATGGAAGTTATGAGCCGCTTTACCCGGGAATTTTAGAACCCACATCAAACGCTTTGTGTTGGGGCGCTGGTGAGTCTATGTACGTCTGCCGGCACAAATCCGTTATTATTGATGGCGACAGGGTCGATAGCAAAACAATCATCAAAGTTAATATGTTGAAAAATGGTGCGCCTTATTATGGGAGGCAGTAATGTTTAATAAAAATTATTGGTTTCACAACTTTATATAATATTTTAATAAGAGCCATCTATGGCGATAATAACAAACCAGGTTTCATTAAGAAACCTGGTTTGTTTTATATGAACACAATAAACAAGTAAGAATTACATTATAAATGGAACTGGAAAAAATATGGTTTCAATCGACTACGGAATAATAATTTTCTATTTTTTTTAATGACTAAAAATAATTAGGAGAAGCCAATAATGAAAGTGTTATATATTTTTCGGATAACTTTTATCCCCTTTTTAATTCTTCTGACAGTTTGCAATAATAAGGGACAAGATCATTCAATTACAGGTAAAGAAATAACTCTTCGATTAGAACCAAAACCCGGGAATCCCCGTAACAGCGAGGGCGATTTCATTCAATTAAAAGATGGAAGAATTCTATTTATTTATACCCATTTTACCGGAGGCTCCGGAGATAATGCCCGTGCGTTTTTGGCCGGGCGTTTTTCAAAAAATGGTGGAAAGACATGGACAACTCAAGATGTCCTGATTCTGCCCAATGAAGGCGGTATGAATATTATGTCAGTCTCGTTAATGCGATTGGCTAATGGGAAAATAGCGTTATTTTACCTGCGCAAAAATTCAGAAATAGATTGTATCCCTTTTATGAGAATTTCAACTGATGAAGCAAAAACCTGGGGCGAAGCAAAAAGGTGTATCGATGTTCCGGGATATTATGTGATGAATAATGACAGAGTCATCCAAGTAAAAAATGGGCGGATTATTTTGCCAGTCTCTTTGCACAATACACCGGAAAGTGACAATTGGTTCAATGGGCGCATTATGTGCTATTATTCTGACGATGAAGGAAAAACTTTTGTTAAAAGTCAGGAGGCAGCTAATCCCGGGAATGTTACATCACAGGAACCGGGAGTTATCGAATTAAATAGCGGTCAGTTAATGTTATTTTGTCGTACCGATGCCGGTGTGCAATACTTTTCTTTCTCTGAAAATCAGGGGGAAACCTGGTCCCCTCTCAAACCCGGAAATATTAAATCGCCGCTTTCTCCGGCATCGATTGAACGTATTCCCAGGACAGGCGATTTGTTATTAGTTTGGAATAATAGTTATACTCCAATTAGAGACGGTGGTAAACGCACACCGTTTAACCTGGCAATTTCCAAAGATGAGGGTAAAACCTGGCAAAAAATCAAAACAGTTGAAAGCGATCCCAATGGCTGGTACTGTTATACTGCGATTGAGTTTGTCGATGATTTTGTTTTGCTGGGGCATTGTGCCGGAAACAGAACAAAACATGGTGGACTGGAGACAACACAAATAACCCGTTTGAATGTGGATTGGATTTATCTGGATGCGACCCAGAATCCTTTTGTTAAAATGGATAGCGCCGGAACCGTGGAATTAGCCTGTAAGGAAAAAAATGCTCAAATTTTTTATTCACTCGATGGAAGCCTTCCCACTCCGACACCAGGTTTATTATACAAAAAACCGTTCTCCGTTTCCAGAACAAAGCCCTTACTTATGCAGGCTTTTGAAACAGGTAAGCCACCCAGTCGAATTGTGTCGGCTTATATTGGCAGTGATGTTTACCAAAAAGCGCAGCATATTTCAATAGACTCCGGTCCTGGATTGGTCTATTATTATTATGAAGGTGAAGTTTTTCAATCTGATGAAATTGAGAAGATTCCGTTTGTTGAATCAGGTGTTGTTCCACAATTTATCTATGAAAAACGACAAAGGGATAGAAATTTTGGACTCATTTTTGAAGGTTACATAAAAATTCCAAAAGACGGACGTTATACTTTTTATCTTGAATCCAATGATGGCAGTGTGTTGTATTTGGATGACCATAAATTTATTGATAATGATGGGCCCCATGGAACGTATGAAAAATCTGCATCAACTGCATTACGAGCCGGTAAACATAAAATCGAATTGAGATATTTTCAAATGGGCGGAAGCCATACATTAAAAGTATCCTGGCAGGGACCAGAATTTGAAAAAATCGAAATTCCTGCATCTGTTTTATTTCATGTGAAAAATTAACTATTCAGTGGTTACATAATTTTATAATACATTTAATATGATTGGCGCTTGGATGAATATTTTATAATAATTAATCCTCTACGAGGATTTTGATTTTTGGGACATGCCTATTTTTACAATAATATTACCTCTACGAGGTAAATAATTATTTACCCCGCTTTATTGACCATATTTTTAAAGGTTGCGGGATAACCTGAATTATTCATATACTAAGTAACTAAAGACAATAATTCAGATTACAAACTCAAACGTGATGGAATTTTGCATAAATTGTATATAGATTCATAATCCATATTTTTTGATTAAAAACATTGTAGATGTTTTATTATTGTAAAATAAATCGCCTCCAAAATTTATCATCCTCGTAGAGGATGAATAAAATAACTCTTAACACAATAAAAAAGGAATCCCACATGCTCAAATCAAAAACTACAATAATTGTTTTTTTGCTATTGTCCATATCTCCTGTTATCCTTTTATCTCAAAACACCCCCGAACACAATGTGATAATTTCAGTTGATCGGATTTGGGACAGGGCTGCTCACAATGCTTTCACAAGCCTCATTTACCACAATAATAAATTTTACTGTTCGTTTCGCGAAAGCTCGGGGCATGTTTCAGATATTAACGGCACCATCAGGGTTATTGCTTCTGATGACGGACAAAACTGGTATTCGGTTGCCCATCTTTATGAAAGGGATGTTGATTTGCGAGATCCTCAACTTTCAGTGACACCTGACAATCGTATCATGCTCAATATTGGCGGTTCAGTTTACGTTGGGAGGAAGTTGGTAAAAATGTTGCCCAAAGTCAGTTTCTCCGACAAATTTGGGAAGAATTTTTCCACACCGCAGAATATTCGTATTGATAAAAAAATTAAAACTGGCAAAGATTGGCTTTGGAGAGCTACCTGGCACAAAGGAACAGCCTATGCCGGAATCTATCAGACTTCCAAAGAAAAATCTGTTCAATTAGTGAAAAGCGAAAACGGAATTTTTTATAGATACATAACAACTTTTGATGTTATCGGGGGCAACGAAACAACACTTCGTTTTACACCTGAAAATAAAATGGTTGCTGTGGTGAGGCGTGGCAAAGGAAATTCCCACGGTTACATCGGATCGAGTGAGTCGCCTTATACACAATGGACGTGGAAGGAACTCGATGTCCGTTTAGGCGGCCCTGATTTGATAATATTGCCGGATGGCAAGATGATTTGCGGAACCAGGGAATATCCACACGATTATAAAGAGAAAACAATTCTTGCTTCAATCACTGAAGATGGAGATTTTACAAAACTGGTTACATTACCAAGTGCGGGCGATTGCAGCTATCCCGGTATAGTATTGAAGGACAGCCTTTTATACATTTCCTACTATTCATCCCATGAAGAAAAGACAGCAATCTATTTGGCGAAAACGTTCAACCTAAATTGGGCGTACGAGAATATGACACCAACTCCAGCGCCTTTTGTGAAATCAGATAAAGATGGGCGGATTGAATTGGCAAACACTGCTGACAATGCTGAAATTCGTTATACAATCGATGGGAGTATTCCCACACAATCAACCGGCTTTACGTATAAAAAATCGTTCACAGTTTTTAGAACCACGCAACTGCGCATGTTAGCCTGGCAGCCCGGGCATCCTGTTAGTAAGATTGTACCTGTTGCTATCGGTAGTGATATTTATCAGGATGAACAGAAAATAGACGGTGATTTGGCTTATGGATTGAACTATCAATATTTTGAAGGTGAAGTCTCGCAGACCACAGAAATTGAAAAACTGCCTAAAATTAAAATTGGACGCTGTTCTAAATTTTCTATAAATCAGCAAAGAAGGAATGAAAACTTTGCCTTTATCTTTGATGGTTACATCCGGATTCCCAAAGATGGAATTTATACATTTTATTTGAAATCGAATGATGGCAGCCTATTGTATTTGGATGACTTTTTACTCATTAATAATGATGGTCCCCATGGTATTAAGGAAGAAAGCGCTGTCGTTTCTTTGCGAAAAGGTTTTCATAAAGTTGCTGTAAAATATTTTCAAATGGGCGGTGGTCAAGTTTTATCGGTTTCGTGGAAAGGAGCGGAATTTGAAAAAATAGAAATTCCAACAACTCTTTTATTTCATAAGGATCAAGGCTTTTCTGATGCTGTGAGTTGGTTGGAGAAAGAAGCGTTTCGCATCATCCGGGCATCCAAACGAACAATGAATGATGGCACTGCTGCTTTTCCGCCACAGGTGGGCATTGGTTATGAAGCCTTCTGGTTGAGGGATTATGCCTATACCCTTGAAGGTTCAGCCAATTCATATTCTGATAAAGAGCTCGTCGATGCCTGCAAACTTTTCGTTCGTAAAATGCGTGCGGATGGCGCTGGTGTTGATTGCATAAAATTTGACGGCACGCCCATTTACAAACCTGGTTTCGGAACTATGGGGGTAAATCCGGTAGCAGACGGCTCACAATTTACTGTTGCTGTAGCATGGCACGTCTATCAGAAAACAAAAGATAAAAAATTTCTTAAAGCAATCATAGATCTCCTTGTTAAGACAATGAATGCTGTACCACGAAATTCTAATACTCACTTGGTTTACATTTTTCCAGGTAAAAAGCAAGATCGTTGTCCTTATGGTTTCACTGATACAATCAGCAAACAGGGAGACGTTTTGTTTTGCTCTCTTTTATATGTTCAGGCAAGCCGACAGCTCTCGGATTTGTTAGATGCGCTTGGTCGTACAAACGAAGCAAAAAGTTGGAAAAATGAAAGCGAATTGGTGGCGGAAAGTATTCGCAAAATCTTTTGGGATTATCAAACAGGGTTATTCTGTGCTGCTACACTACGCTGCAAAGAGCATGATATTTGGGGATCAGCTTTTGCCGTTTATTTGGGAATCGCCGATGAAAAACAGTCCAAAGCGATTGCATCTTATTTTCAAAAAAATTATGAGCACGTCGTGCAAAAAGGTCAGATTCGTCATTTGCCGGGTGGTGTTTACTGGGAACAGGCAAGCTGTAAGCGAGATACCTACCAGAACGGCGCTTATTGGGCAACGCCAACAGGATGGTTCGTTTACACACTTGATCTTGTTGATCCGGAGCTTGCCAATCAAACCGTGATTGATATGGTAAATGATTTTAAGAAGAACGGTGCAAACGAATGGATATTTGACACAAAATATAAACTTCCTAATTATTTGGCAAGCGCTTCTCTGCCTTTGGCAGGCATCCGTGCTATGGTTGAACGTAGAAAAAAATCCTAGCGCACTAAAGTGCATTGGTAACTGGTGAATTGTTATTGGTAATTAGTCCCTTCCCATCCACCAAATTGCTGTATATTTGAAAATTTTTGCAAAAAAAACAAAGATTGAACTGATAACAGACTAGCGCTGTAAGCTGAAATTTAAAAATAAAGTAACTATTCAGCTAATTCTTTAATGAATGTCATTCTGAACGAGGGAGGGGATTTGGGATGATGGGAAGTGAAGAATCTCACGCTATACTAGAAAAATGTAGGGTAATTGTCGAGATTCTTCGGTCGCAAGCTCCCTCAGAATGACAGAATAAAAAGACATTGAATAGTTACAAAATAAATTATTAATTGATAGCCATGTTGAGCTAACTATTTATTGTATTACCGGGCAAAAGATTTCCACATTGGTTTCAGAACAGCAACCATCGGGGAATCACAAGTTTGAATGGGATGCTCGTGATTTTGCGAGTGGTGTGTGTTTTTTAACGGCTTCTTGTTGCTAATCCCAATAATAACGAGACTGGCTTTGTGCAAACCAAAAAACTTATTCTGCTCAAATAATTTTGTTATAAAGTAATTTATTTATAATCAAATTATGGCATCGGAATTACATCCCCCTTTTATAGAACTAATAAATGGGGGATTTTTCTATTCAGGTACAATCTTTTTCATACAACTTTTCCAACCATCAAACTAAAAAATTTTTTCGTATTTTTTTACCAACAATCATCATTTTAGGAAAACAACAATCCAGTAACATTTTTCATTGACATTTTGATTTAAAAATAGTAAATTACTCCACAATTTGCTTTTATCATTCCCAAGGTTAAAATTGACCTATTACTTTCTGATTACGAAAAACTGATTTTCCGATTGCAACGCTCTCTTGAACTGGGATTAGATCTCCTTCAAAACCGCTGATACTAATTGTTGGGTCATTTGGTTTATAAAATTTATTTACCTGGATTCAATCCCATGGTTAAATATTTCAAGAATATTTCTTATTTTTTATTGTTCTGTTTTTTCTCTCTAGCTTTCTATATTCTCAATCTTCTGATCTTATATTTCAAAACATCTCATCCGAGAGGGACTGACACAAATAACGGTCTGGTTCAATATTAAAGCTATCAATTGTCAACAATAAAATGAATCCAAAACAAAAAATTCTGAAAGATGACTTCAATAAAAATCCGGAATATACATGGAATAGATTTCTTCAACATTATAACCAGCTCATTTTGGCTGTAATTTCCAAATTGGTAAGAAATTATGATGATAAAATGGATTTGTATGCCTATTCACTTGAACAATTCAAAGACAAAAATTGTGAGAAGCTATTTAAATACTTTGAAAAACCTCGGAATTATAACTTTGAAACCTGGATTGCTGTTGTTACACGTAATTGTTGTATGGACTGGTTTCGGAAAGCACACGGCCGAAAACGACTGACAAAATGTATCAACGACCTTCCTGAAATCCATCGGTTGGTTTTTCGTTATCTCCATCAATATGGTTATTCGTTTGAGGTTACCTATCAATTATTAAAATCGAAGCATGGATATGAAAAATCTATCAATGAAATACTGAGTGTTATTGATGAAATTGATGCCATGATTCAGGAGAAAACGAAGTGGAATGTAAAGGGAAATTACCATGTCATTTTTACCACGTTACCTAAAGAACGTTTAGAAAACATCTCCTGTGAACATACTTACCAGCCGAGTGATTCTAACCCGGAACAAAAAGTTCTCCATGAAGATTCACGGCGCTTCTTGAATGACCTCCTTCATTCTCTTTCAGCAGAGAACCAGTTTATGATTCAACTCTACTATACTAAAGGATTGACATTGGAACAAATCGCCTCAATTTTAAAAATGAAGAATATCTGGCAGGTTCAACGAAAGCTCAAGAAAGCTTTGAAACAATTAAGACGTATGTTGAAAAATAAGGGTATTGATTTTTCTGATCTCGATAGTTTTTAGTTGCCTCCACAAGGGGGCAATTCAAAAAGTTGAGATGTGCTTGATTTCAAAACTATTTAAATATAATCGAAATTTTTGGTATTGAGTAACCTTATTTTTGCTTTGAAAACCTTAATAGCAAGGAAATCCCCCAATTCATTAACCTTATTACCTTATTTAATAGAAGGAATAAGCTAATAAGGTCAAGAAATGTGGGCAAGAATGGGCTACTAAGGTTAAAAAGATTAAAAATAAGGTTTCAAAAAAATATTCAGAAACAAATTTATCAACTTTTGGAAATTGCTCCCCCCAAAAAAGATTGTAACTGATCACAGGCTATAAAAAACATTTTATTGTATCTCCCACTGAAAAGAAATCCCACAGAAAAAAAATCCTTTTTTCAAAATAAAATGCAAAACGTTTTTGGAATGTCCGTTTCTTAATAATAGAACATTATTGGAGAAATTACCATGAAACATTTAACATTTTATGATTTAGTAAGCTACCAACAGAAAAAACAAAATCAACCTTTTGAAGATCACCTAAAAACATGTTTGAAATGCAGAAAAAAGGTCGAAGAATTTGAAAAACTCTCAACATTCTTAAAAATGAGTGGAGCTGTTCGATCTGGTCCAAAATCTAATTCATGTTTTGATGATCTGCACTTACTTGAGTACCTCGAAGCCAGGCAGGATAAAAAGATCCAAAAAGCGTACCTTGCTCATTTAAGTCAATGTGATTCCTGTTTGAGCAGGCTCATTGCAATAGAAGGCATGTTGAACGAATTAAAAATTGAAGGATTAGTACCTACTTCTGAAACCTTTTGGGGAAAGATTGGCAGTATCATTGAGGTTGTTACAAGCAAAATCAAGAAAAAATTTGGAATCACCTGGGGTAAGGTTCATTCACCACGTCCGGTCTATAAATGGGCAATTATGGCTGCAATTATAATTGTTATTTGTTTAGTAGTGCCGCAACAGTTAAAAGAAAATAACGATCCACTCACCACACGCGAAACAACTGTTGAGAATAATATAAGACTTTTCTCACCAGAAAATAAAAGTATAATTAGAAAATCTTCACAATTAGAGTTCAAATGGACTGAAATTAAAAAAATCACTTCATATAATTTTTTACTCCTTGATGAGAACGGTAACATCATCTATGAGGTAAGCACGGAACAGACTACTTTGAAACTGCCTGGTAACATTATATTACGGCCTTCAATAACGTATTTTTGGCAAGTCGAAGCAGTATTAGATTTTGGAAATTCCATTCAATCTGAAATGGCAAAATTCATTTATCATCCTAATTAGTGCCTGACCGAAAACTCAATGTTTTTTGGTAGTCATTGCGAGTCCCGATTTATCGGGGTGAAGCAATCTCTTTAAAAACAAGAGATTGCTTCGTCGCTTCGCTCCTCGCAATGACAGAAAAATCGAAAATTTTATTGTTTTCGTTCAGGCACAAATCAACGACATTCACTTAACAGGGAAATTTCAAATGAAATCAAAAATTTTTAAAATTCTCGTTTTTATTATTTTTATTGCTTTTTCCTTCATTCAGATTAATCCGGCAATCTGCCAATTGCTGAGCAGGCAAGATTATCAAACACAGCTACTTCAAGCAGTCGATGAGAATAATACCCACAGCATTACCGAGTTGTTAAAGACACAGCGTTTTGAAGGTATTCGTTTGATCGAATCATTATTAGATTCAGCAGTTGTTCAAACCTCAAGAAATGAAATACAGAAAAGTGAAAAAAGCTGGAGTTCTGCTAAAACATTGTCTGAAATTTATTCTAAACAATTTGGAGATAATTTTTACCTAAAAAAAACCGGGCGATATTTGCAATTCACATCTGAGGAGACAGTAAAAAAAGTAAAGATTATCACCAATAATAAGCAGGGGAGAAATTTTCTTCTCAAGGGCAATTTTCAGTCTGCATTGGACATTTATTTGCAAATACTCAATCTCATAAAAAGCATCAAGGATAAAGATGGAGAAGCCATCATTCTCGGTAATATCGGCGTCGCTTATTTCTATTTGGGTGATTTTGATACGGCGCTGGAATATTATCAAAACTCACTGGTATTACTTGAAAAACTCGGAGACCAACGACGCATCGGAAATCGGTTGGGGAATATTGCTAATGTCTATAGTGACCGGAGTGATTATCCGACTGCGCTTACCTATTTCGACAAAGCGCTCAAAGTTCGTGAGAAAATTGATGATAAAAGAGGTTTGGCAGCAGACTTTAATAACACCGGATTGATCTATTACGAGATGGGAGATTATATCGAAGCATTGGACCGCTATGAAAAAGCATTAGCCATGAACCGGGCGATTGAAAACAGTCGCAGTGTTGGGAAAAATCTGGCTAACATTGCTAACATTCACCTGAATTTGGGAAATTTTCAAAACGCCATCCAATTTTTTCAGCAAGCCCTGGTTTTTCGACGGGAGTTGGAAGATGCACAGGGAGAAGCCAATGATTTGGGAAATTTGGGAATCGTTTATTTGAATTTGGGAGAATACAGCACAGCTTCGAGTTATTTTCAACAGGCGCTATTTATCCACCGGAAAATTGGTTACCGCGAAGGTGAGGCGTACCAGCTTGGCAGAATTGCAGATTTAAGCGCTATTAAAGGTGAATACAGCGAAGCAATCCGGCTTTATGAGGGTGCGCTGAAAATACATGCTGAGATTGGTCATGTCCGGGGGCAAGCCTACTGGCTTGAAGCGATCGGAAAAACATATCTATCTGTGGGTGATGTAAACAGGGCGCTGGAAAGTTTGCAGCAAGCACTGGAGCTGCACAGAAAAATAGAAGATGTTCCCGGGGAAGCAGTCACACTCAACACCATCGGGCAAACCTACCTGGAAACTGATCGTGCTTTTGATGCAAAAAATCATTTCCAACAGGCGCTGGTCCTTCATCAAAAAATGGGTGAACAAGGCGGAGAAGCAACGGCTTTGGGCAACCTGGGGAGTGCGCACAGTTTGTTGGCAGATTCATCGTCAGCCGTTGAGTTTTGGAACAAGGGAATTCATCTGTCCAGGAAAATCGAAAAGTTACGTTTGCAAGGCTGGCTCCACAAACAATTGGGCAATTTCTACCTGGAGCATAAGGAAACTGACAAAGCAGCAAAAGCTTATGAACAGGGATTGGCAATCACCGAGGGATTGTTTGATCCTGAACTGAGATGGGGACTTTATTTTGGACAGGGACGCCTGAATGAACTTATTGGCGATCCCGAGCGCGCCTACTATTCTTATCGCGCAGCAATCAAGGATATTGAGAGTATCCGGTCAAAGGCGACGATTGAAGAATTCAAATCCGGAATAATGCATAATCACTTTGAAGTTTATGAAGCGATTGTATCTGTGCTTGTGCAATTAGGACGAGCAGAAGAGGCGTTTGAATATTCAGAGCGTGCCCGTGCCCGATCCCTGCTCGACAAAATTGGTAATGCCGCTATTGGTGTTGGGGAGGGTAATAATCACGAGTTAATTGAAAAAGAGCGATCCATTCGGACAAAAATAAAAACCCTTCGTTCTTTAATTTTAAAACAAGATGAAAATTCAACGACAAATATTCGCGGAACTGCTACAGAGAAGTACCGCGAAATTCTGTTTAACATGCAACAGGAATATCAACGTACATTGATCGATCTCAAATTACAAAATCCGGAATATAGCTCCCTGATTACGATTGAACCAACTCCACTCAACAAAATTCAACCATTGCTGGATGACAGCAGCCTGTTGCTGGAATATTTCATTTCAGATAATCAAATACTGATTTTTGTCCTGTCAAAAGAGAAATTAAATGTAGTGAAAGTAGCTGAAGGACGAGAAAGTCTGAGAGGAAAAATTTTACTATTCCAGGGTACTGCCGTACAAAACATAAAGGAAGGTAAACCAAGCGAACCTCACTGGATGAAGCCGCTGCAGGGGCTTTTCAAACTACTCATTGAGCCGGTGCACATTCAGGGATTACTCGCCGGGAAAAACCATTTAATTTTTGCGCCCCAGGAATTATTACATTACCTCCCGTTTCACGCGTTGGTATCCCGAATTGACACCAGTGCGTTGCAGCAAATTTTGCCTCGTTTTCTAATCGAGGATTATTTAATCTCTTACACACCATCCGCGAGTGTGCTGAAGTTTTGCAAAAAAAATAAATCAAGCCAAATAAACAAACAACTATTGCTGGCGCCGAAGCCCGCCATTTTGCCTTTTTCGGAGCAGGAGGTGACAAAAATTTCCTCTGAACTGGGCCCAGGCGCGGAATACTGGTTGGGAGAAAAAGCGACTGAATCGCTGCTCAAAAAGCAATGCGCTAATTATGACCTGCTGCATTTTGCAACGACCGCCCATTTCAATAAAGCCAGTCCACTTTTTTCAAAACTCGATCTGGCGCCGTCTGAAACGGATGACGGCTGTTTAGACGTTTTTGAAACCTTTGGACTCAATTTGAAAAGGACAAACCTGGTCACATTAAGCGCTTGTGAAACAGCGTTGGGAAGTGGTTATACTTCCAGTTTCCCGCAGGGCGATGATTTAGTCAGCCTGACCCGTGCATTTCTCTACGCGGGAACACCAAGCGTCGTCGCCAGCCTGTGGGAAGTTTACGATAAATCAACAGCTCTTTTTATGTTTCGCTTCTATTTGCATTTGAAAACACGTAACAAAGTCAAAGCCCTGGCGCTTACGCAACGGGACATGATTGGAGGACATCTATCCGGAGACAAAGACTATCAACATCCCTATTTCTGGGCGCCGTTTGTTTTGATTGGGGATTGGGAGAAATAAGAGATTCTGGCTCTTTTAAAATAACATCGATTCGCGGATTGTTGATAATTCTATTGTTTATGTTTGGATCAATGGAGTATTGGAGTATTGGATTGCTGGATTGATGGTTCGTACACTAGCTGGCAATGCGCGTCAACTTAAGCACTGATTGTTGAATTGCCACGAGATTTATCTCGTGGATTAAAATGTTACCAGCTCATCAAAGGGGTTTTAACCCCGGATTTATTGATAACATGGGATTAATATTCCAGTTGTTTTTCTAGTGTTTCAAGATCATTAAAATGCATATAAGAGGTAATCCCTGTTTGTAAAATTGAACTTTATTTTGATAACATTCTGGTAAGGAGGCAAGCAATGAAAAAGCAAATCAAATCATTACTGATACTATGTTTGACATGTCTACCCACGAGTTCATTCTCAAATGAACTCACCATATCCGGCACTGTTCGGGATGCTGCCACTGGCAAACCAGTACCGTACATTAAAGTTGAATGTATTAACGGAGCAGATACTTTTTCTGCAGAGAGTGGTCTTGATGGCAGATATAATATTTTCATGCAACCTTCAACAAACGTACAACAATCAACAACAGATTATGTGCCAGCAGACTTTCACTTGCAGCAAAATTATCCCAATCCATTCAATCCAGCGACCACCATTCAATTTAGTGTTCCCCGCAATGTAAACGTTCAGTTGACTATTTATAACATACTCGGGCAAAAGGTGAAAACATTGGTGGATAAAGTCTGTCTAACTGGCAGCTATTCTGTGCTGTGGGATGGTACGGATCAGGTTGGTTCGGGAGTATCGGCTGGTTTATATTTTTACCGATTGCAGGCGGAAGATTTTGTTAACGTTAAAAAAATGATCCTGTTGGACGGCGCAGTGGGCAGTTGGCAAGGAACAAAACCTTCGGCTGCCCTTTCACAAAACGGGACAGGTAAATTGCCAAAATCAGCCAATGATTTTGTAACCATTCGGGCAAGCAGTGCACGCATTCAGCCGTATGAACAATCCAAGGTTACCCTCACAGAGCCGGAGACTTTTTTTGATATCGATGTGACATTATTGGATGTTTCTGGATTTGATAAGGACCGGGTGGTTGTCAGTAAACCCGATCCCAATAGCGATGTTTATACTTGTGGTCTGCCCAAAGCTGTGGTCGATACTTTATCCGGAACTGAAAAAGTAAAAATAACTAATAAGCGGACGTTTGAAGAAGTAGTTGTTGATGTCAATTCTCACGGTGGATTCCGAACAACAAATTTACCCGGAGAAATTGGCGATACGCTTTCCTTCCGGGTTTTCAGTAAGGATGGCACCGGAGACGAACAGCAGCTCGGAGAAACTTTAGACAAAACTGTTTACAGTATGATGGTACCTCAGGTCTGCGAATCCAGTCCTGCGAATGGAGATAAAGATATTATTGTTGATGCCAGCATCAACATCCGTTTCACCATTCCCATGGATAAAAGTACCATTACACAACAAAGTTTTCTGCTGTCTTCTGTACAGGGTGATGTATCGGGCAACATTAGTTTTGATGATGAATTGAGCGCCAGCTTTACACCTGATTTGCCATTGGCATACGCTACAATTTACACCATTACGCTAACTACTGATATTGCCAGTTTGTGGGGAATTCCGCTGGGAGAGAACTATATCAGTTCATTTACGACATCAATTGGAGAACCGTTAATACCTGACTTTCAAGTTAATGATGATCTTGGAAGCATATTTCATTTGTACCCTTCTATTGCAACAGAAAAGGAAGGCAATTTTGTTATCGCCTGGGCTGACGGACGTAATGGTAATGAAAGTATTGATGTTTATGCTCAAAAATTTTCTATCGATGGAAAAACAATAGATAACAATTTCCAGGTAAATAATGACAGCTCATCATTATTAAGTA
>JADHVV010000226.1 GCA_016783825.1 Candidatus Zhuqueibacterota bacterium
GACCAGTCCGAAATGATGGTTGTATGTATTTGGCAACGCGCCCGCGCTTTTACCTGGTAAACACCAACATGTTCAAAAATATGAGTTGCTGCAGAATCTCCCCAATCGGATTGTTGCTCATCCCCCCAGTCAAACTGGTATTCAACCGGGTCTCCGAAATTACTATTTGAACCACCTGTGATAAAATCCAAACTTTGCCCTACTTCGCCCTCATCCGGCCCCGAGGGTGTTTCCGGACTATTAACAACTTCATCTCCTTCAATGTAGAAATAGGCAATACCGTTTTTATCCGTGTCCATGGTAATTTCCATGGGATTATCCAAGCCGTTTAAATCTCCTCCCCAATAATCAAACTGGTAAAAAACATCCCCCAGTGGAAGTTCTTCTTTTCCTTCCGGTTGAAAATTTGCGTCGGTTGTGATGATCAGTTTATCAAGCCTCGCATTAAGGTCACGTTTAATTACCTCTATTTCGTGCTGCCCTACTCCCAGGACAAATTGTTGTACAGCCCGGTTATGTGATACCCTTTGCCATACCCATTCATCATAATTCTCTGTTAGATGCCAGGTTAAAGTATCTGTGCCACCATCGACTAACATGAAAAAACTATCTTCACTTAGGTTTAAAGCATAACATCTGCCCCATATATAATAATTCCCGGATTCGCTCACAGTGAAGGAGTATTTAGAAGCGCCATCTTTGGGTCCCCCGCCATTTCCAAAAAGATAGAATTTACTCGATGATGACACATCTGAGTCAACAGCAAAGTTACCGGTTATCGTACCCGTCTCTGCCTCAATATGCACATTTCCGTTTTGTTGTCCATTAATCCCGTTTGGCAATGCAACAACCTGTACAATTTCATCCTGGTCGAACGATTCTTTTGCCGGCACGATATTTACCATCCCGGCATTCTCCGGTACAACTCCCATATCTAACTGGTACAGGGTATTCATCATTTCAGCATTTGTAGAAGATAATTTTTCTTCGCCGGAATTATTTATTGACGCAATAACAACATCATCAGTAATGAAGAAGCCTGACAACACAATAGAAATAAAAATAACGGTGAGAACCATTCTTTTTGTTGAAACTAATTTTTCGAAAGTATTCATATTAGCCTCCCACCCCCTATTTAAATTAAATGGGTTAACAGTTATCCCCTAATATATATTGTTTAAAAAGCTTAAATAAAATGCAAATAATATGCCATCAGCTTTTTATATATGTTTGTTTTTTTATGAGGTTATTTTAATGCTTACATCCTTTGTTCAGTTGGTAATCGTTCCCCTGTATCAGCTGTGAAAAATATTTATAATGCCAAATTTTAGAAACCTTATTTTTAGTCTTTTTAACCTTAGTAGATAATGATAAACCACAATGTCTAACCTTATTACCTTATTATTTTCGTCAAATAAGGTAATAAGGTTAGGTTATTAGTAGATTTTGCTTGTTACTAAGGTTTTAAAAGCAAAAATAAGGTTATTCAAGAGCAAATAATTAGATCACAAACAATTGATTTCTGATTCAGGTTGACTGTTACTTCAGTCGACATAAAACTAAAAATAAAAACATCAATATTGATGCTATTGCTAAATAAAGGGATCAAGCATTTTATTTCAGCAATAACATCTTTCTTACAGTCGTGAAAAACTTTGTTCTAATTTGATACAAATATATCCCGGATGGAATCTTATCGCCATATTGATTTTTTGCATTCCAAATAATTGAATAATTACCAGCCGACTGATCCTCGTTAATTAAATGTTTGATTTGCTGACCGTTAATGTTATAAATGGTAATTTGCACTTCACAGTCTCTCGCTAACTGGTATTCAATAGTTGTTTCCGGATTAAATGGATTCGGGTAATTTTGTTTCAAAGCAAAATCAGTGGGTATTGGTTCAAAAATATCGCTCACACTCACGGTAGATTCAAACCAGGCTGTTAACGCCCTATCCTCATTCATAGTAACGAATTTTACTTTTGCCGTATCGCCCGGATCTTCATTCCATTGGACAAACTTGTAATTTGTGTGATTCACTGCTGTTAGTTTCACTATCGTCGCATAATCATAATCAGCCTGGCCAGGATCCTTATGAATCTCACCCGAATTTTCCGGATCCACAGTGATCACTAATTTACAACCATCAACTGCCGTGCCCAAAGTATCTGACCAGTCGGAAAGCGAAGTTACACTCACTTTGCTTCGCGCCCGGCAACGGATTAAAAACCCCCCGGAATCGCTGAATTTATAGGTGCGTATCGAGTCACCCCAACTTGACATGTTTCCATCTCCCCAATCAAATTGATATTCAACAGCACTGCCAAGGTTAGTAACCGCGCCTTTTGCTTTATATGTTAACGGTTGCTTTCGATACCCCTCCGGTGGTCCTTCCGGTGCATCCGGGCTCGTAACCGTCTCTAATACTGTTTCAAAATGAGCGGTAACATTTTTATTGCCATTCATAATTAACCTGCCTGGCGAATTTTCTCCCACTAAATCTTCACTCCAGTAGTCAAAGAAATAACCATTTGTACCCACCGGCCACATTTCAACAGTATCTAAATAAGCATATACTAATTTATTGGGATTCTGCGCAATCAGGCCTGAGCCTGCCGGTTCTATGGTTACGGTTAACTCCAAGCCGACAATAACAACAGGCAGAACTTCTGACCAGTCAGAAAGTATATCCTGGTGCTCTTTTGAACGCGCCCTGGCTTTCACCTGGAATGTATCAGCGATAAAATATATATGTGATGCTCCCCCTGAATTCCAGGTTGACAGGGAATTATCGCCCCAATTAAATTGATATTCTACTTCCAAACCTAAACTGTTAACGCTTCCACTCACAGTAAAATTGATCTGCTGACCAATGATCGCATTCTTTAATCCAACCGGCTGATCCGGTGGTGATACTGTTTCATCGATTTTTTCAAAAAAAGCCGTTACATTTTTACTCTCAGTGATCAACAAAGTAACCGGGTTATTGTTTCCAACAACATCTCCGCTCCACTCGATAAATCCATAGCCCGAATCCGGCACTGCTTTTAAATGTACGATTGAACTATCAGCATACTCATCAAGATTTGGATTTTTTTCCACATTTCCGGAATTACTCGGATCAATTGTTACTGTCAGCATATGCCCGGAAATTGTTACCGGCTTAATTTCCGACCATTCTGAAACAACACTTATATTTTCTTTTGACCGCGCTCGTGATTTAACCTCCATTACCCCGGAAACGAAATAAGTATGACTTCTCGTTCCACTGTCCCACTCAGAGTAAGTATCATCACCCCAGTTATATTGATATTCAACTTCATTTCCTAAATTACTCGATGAACCGCCGGTTGAAAACTGCAAAGCTCTGCCCATTATGCCACTGTCCGGTCCATTCAAAAATGTGGGTTTGGATACGGTCTCTGAGGTTTGAACAAAATGAGCAGTAACATCCTTATCACTGTCCATAGTAATTGTTGCCGGGTTATCACTTCCGGTCAAATCGCCGCTCCAATGGTCGAATAAATAAAATGGTTCTGCTTCCGGTATCAATTCTACCACTTCGTTTTCCGCATATTTTGCCTTATCAGGATTTTTAGTAACTTTGCCCGTACCTTCAGGATCGATCGTTATACTAAGTGTAAAATCTGATATAACAACTATAAAAACATCAGACCAGTCAGAGACGACCTGGTTATGATCTACACACCTTGCCCGGGCTTTCACCTGTTTGCTGCCGTGCGTGGTATAAGTATGATTCTGCAGGCTGTCTCCCCAAACGGACAAACTATCTTCTTCCCATTCAAACTGGTATTCAACATCATGCCCAAAGCTGCTGACTGAACCGCCGGTTTGGAAAGTCAGTACATCTTCTGTGGTTCCCTGCAAAGGTCCTGTCGGAACGTCCGGGATAGAAACCGTTTCGGTGACATAATTTGCTGTGATCTCCCGGTTTCTATACATAACAACGTCGCGCGGGTTAACTGTCCAATGGGAACCAACACCGCTCCAACTTTCAAACCGGTACGCATCATCATTGGCAATCGCGTGGATTTGTACTATTTCCTGGTGACCATATTCATTTTTATCAGGATTCACCACCACATAACCTGCCGCTTCAGGATTTGTATTTACCGTTAAAGTCAGCCCATTAATAGTTATGTCCATGTTATCGGACCAGTCGGATATAATTTCGGTGTGGTCAACACATCGCGCTCTTGCCTGCACTTGAAACGTGCCGCTATTTTCATAAGCATAAATAACAGTGCTTTCGAACCAATTTGACTGGACACCGTTTCCAAAATCAAGCTGATATTCGATATCGTGTCCAAAACTACTCAGTGCACCATCAACATTGAACTCTATGTCTTGTCCAACGAATTCTTCTGCTGGCCCGGAAGGTTTGTCTGGCGTCGATACTGTTTCAAGAATGAAATGTGCGACCACATTTTTGTCGCTATTCATTGTCAAATTTTTTGGGTTTTGATTCCCGGTTAAGCCTCCACTCCAATGATCAAATAAGCTGCCGCCCGATGAAGCGATTGCGGTTAACTTAACAACTTCGTTGTAATCATAACCGGTTTTATTGGGATTCCTGTTTATGCTGCCTGCTCCCTCCGGGCTGACAGAAGTCGTAAGTGTATAAGTGTAAATACTCACCGCTTTTCCATCTGACCAGGAAGAGATCACTTCTGTATCTGTTGCACATCTCGCTTTTGCTTTTATGGAGTAGTTACCTTTGCTGCTATACGTATGACTTCTGGTTGCTGCTCCCCAACTCGACTCACTGCCATCTCCCCAGTCAAATTTGTACTCCACTGTATGCCCAAAACTGCTTACAGCGCCACTTGCTGTATATGACAATGATTGCCCAGTATAACCGGCAGATGGACCAGTGGGCGTACCAGGTGTTGTTACCTCTTCCCCTCCAAAGTTTGCTGTTACACTTTTGGGAGCATTCATTATTATTTGGGCAGGATTTGTTTTCCCGGAAAGATTGCCGGACCATCCAAGCCATTCATAATTGCCCGAGGGTGTGGCAGTTACAGTCGCTGCCGTTCCACTATTATACCAATCTCCCGGCGGCGCAGGATCAACATCACCACCGTAATCAGGATTTTCTGCTGTCTGTAAAAAGTACTGGGTTTGCCAGTGAGCCGTAACTTCTTTCGGTGCATCCATGGTAATATTATCGGAAGCATTTGTGCTGTTTTTGGATCCGTCCCAATGTGTGAACATATATCTCGTCCGGTTCGCCTCATCTGTCGGTGTTGTTACGCTAAACTCGGCATCAGCACCGGCATTGTACCAACCTTGACCCTGGGGATCATCGCGATCCGAGTTGACCGTTAAATAATACTGGGTTATCCAGCCGGCAACAACTTCCTTTGGCGAATTCATCTGGATGCTGGCAGAAGCTGTACCGGCATTGGAATCACCACTCCATGTATCAAAAACATAACGCGTGCCATTTTGTTCATCCGCAGGGCTGGTTACGCTGAAATTCGCTGTGGTACCTGCATTGTACCAACCTTCTCCCTGGGGATTATCACGGGCTGAAGTTACGGTTAAATAGTACTGGGTGGTAAAATTCGCTTTTACTGTCTGGTTCGTGCCGGGAACAGTATAGGTATGCGTTTGAGCGCCGCCATCGCTCCAGGATGAATAAACATATTGCGTTCCCGCGGCTCCAGCCTGGGGTGAAGTTACAATCGCTATCGTATGCTGACTATTTTCAATCCAGGTGAAAACCTGCGTGGTCGTATGAGTTGTGCCGTCAACTTTGAACTCCCGCCCAACAGGGTCAGTCTTAATTGTAATTTGCACCTGTTTGCCAAAATTTGCTGTTACGTTTTTTGGTGCATTCATCGTAATATTATTAGGACTTGTTGTGCCGTTCAAATCACCGGTCCAGCCTTCCCACACATACCCGGGATTTTCTGTTGCATCTACCGGGGCACTTGTGCCATCATCGTACCATTCTCCCGGTGGTGCTGGACTGATATCACCACCCGCATCAGGATTCTCCGAAGTCGTTAAAAAATGCTGCTCCTGCCAATTCGCGGTTACTGTCTTTGGGCCGTTCATAGTGATGCTCTCTGATGCGTTGCTCCCGGAATGATCACCACTCCAATTGGTGAATCGGTAACGGCTACCACCGGATTCATCTGCCGGAGTAGTTACGCTAAAATTGGCACTTGTTCCTTCATCGTACCAATCCTCTCCCTGTGGATCATCGTGATTGTCAACCGAGTTGACTGTTAAATAATGCTGTGTCTGCCAATTTGCGGTTACTGTCTTCGGACCATTCATAGTAATACTCGCAGAAGCATTACTCCCGGTATGGTCACCGCTCCAAGAAGTAAATTCATAACGCGTGCCACCGGATTCATCTGCAGGAGTCGTTACGCTAAAATTTGCACTTGCATTGGCGTTGTACCAATCCTCGCCCTGGGGATTATCGTGATTGTCAACCGAGTTGATTGTTAAATAATATTGCGTTGTAAAATTCGATGTTACCGTCTGGTTCGTGCCTGGTACGGTATAGGTATGCGTTTGAG
Source organism: Candidatus Zhuqueibacterota bacterium (assembly GCA_016783825.1). GTDB lineage: Bacteria > Zhuqueibacterota > Zhuqueibacteria > Thermofontimicrobiales > Thermofontimicrobiaceae > Nigeripontimicrobium. Next base: position 6,564 of record JADHVV010000226.1, read on the forward strand.
CTCCGGCATCGCTCCACGATGAATAAACATACTGCGTTCC